>NZ_JBEXRT010000020.1:0-125608 GCF_040613235.1 Streptomyces sp. NPDC006296
TACTGCAGGGGGGACCCTGTGGGAGAGTAGGACGCCGCCGAACAATTATTCCGGGAAAGCCCCGTGCCCTTGTGGCACGGGGCTTTTCTGCGTTCTGAGCGTCTAGGGTCGGACCATGCGCTACGAACTGGTCATCTTCGACAACGACGGCGTGCTCGTCGACAGTGAGCCGATCTCCAACACCGTCCTGGCCGCCTACCTCACCGAGCTCGGCCACCCCACCTCGTACGAGGAGTCCCTCCGCGACTACATGGGGGCCGCGATCCACCGGGTCCACGATCTCGTGGAGCAGCGGACCGGCGAGAAGCTCCCCGACGACTTCGACGAGGAGCTCCACCGGCGCACCCTCACCGCGTTCCAGCACGAGCGGCTGGCCGCCGTCGAGGGGGTCGACGACTTCCTGGGCTCGCTCGTCGCCGACGGCGTCGCGTACTGCGTCGCCTCGTCCGGGAGCCACCAGAAGATCACGGCGGGGCACCTCAACACCGGCATCGACCAGTGGTTCGAGGAGGAGTGGGTGTTCAGCTCCCAGGACGTCGGGCGGGGAAAGCCGGCTCCCGACCTGTTCCTCCATGCCGCCGACCGGATGGGCGTCGCCCCCGGGCGGTGCGTCGTGATCGAGGACAGCCCGCTCGGCGTCGAGGCCGCCCGGGCCGCCGGGATGGACGTGTACGGGTTCACCTCGATGATGCCGGCGGACCGGCTGAGCGGCGTCACGGGGCACTTCTCCGACATGAGGCAGCTGCCCGGACTCCTCGCCTGATCCGTCTACCCAGCGGCGGGTCCGGGCTCTACGCTCGCCGCCATGACGGACGCGCGGTTGCGGTACGGCAGAGCCTCGCTCGCTCTGAGCTTCCTGGTGCAAGGCGTCACCTTCGCCCTGCTCGTGACGCGCATCCCGGCCGTCCAGGACCGGTACGGGATATCCGACGGGCTGCTGCCCGCCTTCCTGGCGGCCGTTCCCGTCCTGGCGGGGGCCGCCAGCGTGGTCACCGAGAAGGTGGTCGCGCGGGTGCGGCCCGGTGTCGTGCTCAGGTGGGCGCAGCCGGTGGTGATGCTGGCCCTGCTCGGTGTCGGTGCCGGCACGGAGCTCTGGCAGGCCGCCGTCGCGCTCGGGGTCTTCGGACTGGCGGTCGGGGCGCTGGACGCGTCGATGAACATGGTGGGCGTGAGCCTCCAACGGGCGTACGGGCGCAGCATCATGCTCGGTTTCCACGCCGCGTACAGCCTGGGCGGTATCGCCGGGGCGTCGATGGCGTGGGCCGGGGCGCACTGGGACCTGTCGCTGCTGCTGTCCTACCTGCCGGCGGTGGCGGTGCTGCTGCCCGCGGCGCTGGTCGGCAGCCGGTGGTACGCGGAGGGGCAGGCGGCCGGGGCACGGGCGGCGGACGGTCAGGAGCGGGGCGGATCCGTGCCGTTCAGGCTGCTGCTGCCCCTCTGCCTGGTGATGTCGTTCGCGTACATCGGGGACTCGACGGTCTCCAACTGGAGTGCGAAGTACCTCCAGGACGTGCTGGGCGGCTCGGAGCAGCTGGCGACGGTTCCGTACAACGTCTACATGGTGACGACGCTGCTGGGGCGGGCGGTCGGCGATCTCGGGGTGCGCCGGTTCGGGGCGATCGCCGTGGTGCGGGGCGGGAGCGTGCTGGCGGCCGTCGGGTTCGCGGGGGTGGCGGTGGCTCCGGGGGCCTGGTGGGGCATGCTCGGCTTCACCCTGCTCGGGCTGGGCCTCTGTGTGATCGTGCCGCAGACCTTCGCCGCCGCGGGGCGGATGTTCCCCGGGGCCAGCGATGTGGCCGTGGCCCGGCTGAACGTCTTCAACTACGTCGGTTTCCTGGTGGGTTCGCCGCTCGTGGGGGCGCTCGGGGACGCGTGGAGCTACCGCGGCGCGATGCTCGTGCCCATGGTGCTGGTCCTGGCCACGCTCGTGTACGCCCGGTCGTTCGGTGCGGAACCCGCCCGATACGGTGGCGGGCATGAGCCGGCGCGCGCAGCTGATGTGGGATGAGGCAGTAACCGGATACGACTTCGGGGCGGGTCACCCCATGGACCCGGTCAGACTCGCCCTGACGAGGGGCCTGGTGCGGGCGTTCGGTCTGGACGGGGCGGTGGACGTGCGGTCCGCCAAGGCGGCCGGTGACTCGACCCTGCGGCTCGTGCACCGTGAGGACTACGTGGCGGCCGTGCGGGCCGCGTCCGCGGATCCGGGGGCCGCGGACGGTGCGTACGGGCTCGGCACGGTCGACGACCCCGCCTTCGCGGGGATGCACGAGGCGTCCGCGCTGATCGCCGGGCTCTCGGTGGGGGCCGCGGAGGCGGTGTGGCGCGGGGAGAGCCGCCATGCGGTGAACTTCACCGGAGGGCTGCACCACGCGATGCCGGGGGCCGCCTCGGGGTTCTGCGTGTACAACGACCCGGCTCTCGCCATCGCGCGGCTCCTGGAGCTCGGTGCGGAACGGGTGGCGTACGTCGATGTGGACGTCCACCACGGGGACGGGGTGCAGGCGGCGTTCTGGGAGGACCCGCGGGTCCTCACGGTGTCGTTGCACGAGCACCCGCGCACGCTGTTCCCGCAGTCCGGCTGGCCGGAGGAGACCGGAGCGGGGCCGGGGGAGGGCGGGGCCGTGAACGTGGCGCTGCCGGCGGGCACGGGCGACGCGGGGTGGCTGCGGGCGTTCCACGCGGTGGTGCCGGAGCTGCTGGAGGACTTCCGGCCGCAGGTGCTGGTGACCCAGCACGGGGCCGACACGCACGTCGAGGACCCGCTGGCGCACCTCGCGGTGTCCCTGGACGCCCAGCGTGCCGTCATGTCGGCCTGTCACGACCTGGCCCACGCCTGGGCCGAGGACGGACGGTGGGTGGCGCTGGGCGGGGGCGGATACGCGGTGGTGGACGTGGTGCCGCGCTCCTGGACGCATCTCGTGGGGATCGCCGCCCACGCGCCGGTGGACCCGGAGTCGGTCGTCCCGGCGTCCTGGCGGGACGAGGTGTACGCCCGTACGGGGCAGGTGGGCCCGGCCCGGATGACCGACGGCCGTACGCCGTCGTGGAAGCCGTGGGAGGACGGGTACGACCCCGCGGACCGGCTGGACCAGGCGGTGCTGGCGACCCGCCGGTCGGCGTTCCCGCTGCGGGGTCTGCTGGCCTGAGGCGGGGTTACGCCAACGGTGGGGCGGAGTCCGGGTTCCGGCCCCGCGGTGCGCGCGGGTGCGGGAGCATCGGGAGGGTGTTGAGCACCGGAGCGCTGCGCGCTCATCTGCTGGCGGCCCGGCTCGCGGGGCCGGTGGCCACGTCCCGGGAGACCAGCCTGCGGAGTTACCGGCTGTTCGCGGCGAGGGATCCCCGTGTGCTGCTCGGACTCGATCCGGACCGTGCCTGGGGTGAGCGCGACCTGCTGCGGCTGATGGCCGACAGGTGCGGGGTGTCGGACGATCCCGGTCATGTGTCGGGTCCGGACGTGATCGATCCCGAGCGGACCCTGAGCGCCCTGGACGCGTTCGCGGGGTGCCTCGCGGGGGCCGTGGAGCGACGGGCCCCGGTGCTGTTCGGCACGGGGCATCCGGACCGGCTGCTCGGCTTCTACGCCGGTCTGGCAGACGCCGTGTCGGCGGCGGGCTGTGCGGTCCTCACCCCGGCGCAGGGCCGTTGTGTCGACATAGCGACCCGATTCGGCGTACGCACGTTCAGCCTCGACTACGTACGAGGTGTCGCGCTGGTGCGTGAACCGGGCGTGCGGATGCCCGGGAGTGCGACCGGCGCGCACACCCACTCACCGCTGCCGGTGCGGGCCGCTCTGGAGGGTGCGGTGAAGGCCGGGGGGCTGCTGCCGGAGCTGGTGGTCGGGGACCACGGATGGGTCTGCGGTGCAGGTCAGCTGGGTGTCGAGGCCATCGGGCTGGCGGACACGGACGACCCGGCGCTGTTCGTGGGGGAGGCGGAGGGGCGGGTGTCCGTCACCGTCCCGCTCGACGACGGGGTGCGGCCGGACCACTACCGGCCCCTCGTGCGGTATGTGCTGGATCGGGCCGGTCTGTCACGATAGGCGGCCGATCACCTCACCTCTTCCCCACTCGCATCACCCGCCCCTAATCTGGGGAGTGAGCGCACAACGACGAAGAGTCACCGGAGGGGAAGCCGGTGCGCGTCTCGTGCGGAAGGTACAGGTGGGTCATGGCTGCTGACAGTGAGAGGCCTCTCAACGAGGTCAGGTTTCTGACCGTGGCGGAAGTCGCCTCGGTCATGAGGGTGTCGAAGATGACCGTGTACCGCTTGGTGCACAGCGGTCATCTGCCGGCGATCAGGGTGGGAAGGTCCTTCCGGGTCCCGGAGCAAGCGGTGCACGAGTACCTCCGCGAGTCGTTCGTGGGGGTGGAGTCGGCCTGAGGCCGCCTGCGGATTACGCCCCTCACGCGGTGGCGGGTAGGCTAGGCCGACGTAGGTCGTGTGGGCCCAGACGCCCCGCACCAGTGAAGAGAAGTGAGCGAGGGTAGTCGTGGGCTCTGTTATCAAGAAGCGGCGCAAGCGGATGGCCAAGAAGAAGCACCGCAAGCTGCTCAAGCGCACGCGCGTTCAGCGTCGCAACAAGAAGTAGGCGAACGCGGTTCGTGAGTTCGGAGGCCCTCCCGCCGGTTTCGGCGGGAGGGCCTCCGCGCGTTCCGGGGGCGGTTCCGGGGCCGCGGCCGCGTGCGGCGGTCCGGTGGTATTCGGCCCCTCGGTCCGGTAAAGCCCGCCCGGGGTCGTCACAGGGCAGCGTCCAGCGACTACGGTGACGCCAGGGGAAGACCCCGTTCGGTGAACGATCGACGGAAGGCGCTGATCTTGGGGAAGATCGTGCTCGTCACAGGCGCCGCCCGGCAGCTGGGCGGCCGCTTCGTGCGGCGTATCCAGCGCGACCCCGGGGTGGACCGGGTGATCGCCCTGGACGCGGTCACGCCCGGGCACCGGCTGGGCGACGCGGAGTTCGTCCTGGCGGACATCCGGCAGTCGGCCATCGCCCGGGTCCTCGCCGAGCACTCCGTCGACACGGTCGTCCATCTGGACGTCTCGGCGAAGGCCCTGGGCGCGGGCGGCCGGACGGCGGTGAAGGAGACCAACGTCATCGGCACGATGCAGCTGCTCGGCGCCTGCCAGAAGTCCCCGTCGGTCCGGCGTCTCGTGGTCAAGTCGAGTACGAACGTGTACGGCTCCGCGCCCCGCGACCCCGCGGTCTTCACCGAGACCACGTCGCCCAAGTCGCTGCCCAGCGGCGGGTTCGCCAAGGACGCGGTGGAGGTCGAGGGGTACGTCCGCGGGTTCGCCCGCCGCCGGCCGGACGTGGCGGTGTGCGTGCTGAGGTTCGCGAACATCCTGGGACCCGAACCGGACTCGCCGCTCGCCGACTACCTGACGCTGCCGGTCCTGCCGACGGTCCTCGGGTACGACCCCCGGCTGCAGTTCGTCCACGAGGACGACGTCGTCGACGTCCTGGAGATCGCCGCCGGCGAACCCCGGCGCGGCACTTTGAACAGCGGCACCTTCAACATCGCCGGCGACGGCGTGCTGCTGCTGTCGCAGTGCGCGCGGCGGCTGGGGCGGCCGACGGTGCCGGTGCTGCTGCCGGCCGTCACCTGGGTGGGGACGGCGCTCCGTACGATCGGCATGACGGACTTCGCGCCGGAGCAGATCAGGTTGCTCACCCACGGCCGGGTCGTCTCGACGGTGCAGATGCGCGAGACGCTGGGGTTCCGGCCCCGGTTCACCACGGCCGAGACCTTCGCGGAGTTCGCGCGGAGCACGGGGCCGGGGCTGCTGCCTCCCGAGCGGGTGGACAGAGCGGTCGAGAGACTGGCCGAGCTGCCGCTCGGCGGGACACGGCCGGACAGCACACATTCGACGCACGGCGCCAGGTAGAGGAGCGCGACCGACGATGGCGGACGCCAAGGTCATTCCCTTCGACGACGACCGCTCGCGCTCCGGCGCGGGGCGGCGCAGAGGCCCGCTCCCGGGCGGTGGCCGGGTGCACGCGCAGGCGCCGGCCGGTTCCGCGCCCGTGAGCGCCCTGCCGGGCGGTCAGGTGCCGGAGGGAGCCGACGGGGCCGCCGGCGCCTTCCAGGACGACGGTGAGGGCCCCGGGAGCGGCTGGGACCGGCGGATCGCGGGAGGGCTCGCGTTCCTGCGGCGCCGGCTGACGGGCGATTACGAGGTCGACGAGTTCGGCTACGACAAGGAGCTGACCGACCAGGTCCTCATGTCGATGCTCCGCCCGCTCGCGGACAAGTACTTCCGGGTCGAGGTGAAGGGCATCGAGAACATCCCGTCCGACGGCGGGGCGCTCATCGTGGCCAACCACTCCGGGACGCTGCCGCTGGACGGGCTGATGCTCCAGGTCGCGGTGCACGACAACCACCCGGCCGAGCGGCACCTGCGGCTCCTCGCGGCCGACCTCGTCTTCATGCTCCCCGTGGTCAACGAGCTGGCCCGGAAGGCCGGGCACACCCTCGCGTGCGCGGAGGACGCGGAACGGCTGCTGCGCGGCGGTGAGGTCGTCGGGGTGATGCCGGAGGGCTTCAAGGGCATCGGGAAGCCGTTCGGCGAGCGGTACAAGCTCCAGCGGTTCGGGCGGGGCGGGTTCGTGTCGACGGCCCTGCGGGCCGGGGTGCCGATCGTGCCGTGCTCGATCGTCGGGGCGGAGGAGATCTACCCGATGATCGGCAACTCCAAGACGCTGGCGCGTGTCCTGGGCGTCCCGTACTTCCCGATCACACCGACGTTCCCGTGGCTGGGACCGCTCGGCGCGGTGCCGCTGCCGACGAAGTGGACGATCCAGTTCGGGGAGCCGATCCCCACGGACGGCTACCCGCCGGAGGCGGCGGAGGACCCGATGCTGATGTTCAACCTGACGGACCAGGTGCGGGAGCAGATCCAGCACACGCTCTACAAGCTGCTGGTGCAGCGCCGGTCGGTCTTCTTCTGAGGACGCACGGGTCCGGAGAGCGCACGGGCGGGGCCGTGCGACGTGACGAGGCGGGGGCGGTCCGGAACGGGGCCGCCCCCGCATCCGTCAGCGGTCGGCGTCCTGGCTGTCGATGCCCAGGCCGGGCAGCAGGCCCGGGAGCAGCGGTGGCAGCGTGACGTCCGGCGCGGGGGACGAGCCGGAGGGGCCGCCCGGGGAGGACGGGGTGGTGCCGTCCGTCGGGAGGTCGTCCAGCAGTCCGTCCGTGCCGCCGTCGAGCAGTCCGTCCGCCGGGCTGCTGTCGGAGCGGGAGGGCTTCGGGGAGGAGTCGTCCGAGGCCTTGCCGTCCGGGGAGGTGGAGGAGTCGGGGGTCTCGCGGTCCCTGGAGGAGGAACCCCGGTCCTTCTCGGGGGAGCCGGCCGGCGGTGCGCCCGTCTCCGTGCCCGGTGTGCGGGGCAGCAGGGACTTCAGGGGGGCGACCTCCTGGTCCATGGCCTCGAAGACGGAGCTGACCTTGTCCCCGATGTCGGCGAGCTGGACGGGCAGCCGGTCGCGGAGGGTGCTCCAGGTCGCGCGGTGCGAGCGGGAGAAGGAGTCCAGCGTCTGGATGGGCCCGATGGCGCCGTCCCGCTCGTAGGCGGTGTGGAGCAGGCGGTGGCCCTCGGTGGCGTCGTGCGTCATGCCGTCGAGGGTGCGTCTGACCTCGCTGATCGACTCATGGTCCATCGGGCCGGAGCGGCCGCGCTCCATCAGCCTGCGGGCCTCGCTGAGGCGGGTCGACGCCTGGTCGAGGTAGGCCTCGCCCCGGTCGGCGTCGTTGCCGGCCATGCCGCGGCTGATGTCCTCCATGCCCCGCTTGAGCGGGTAGAGGGAGTCACCGGGCAGGGCGTCGGAACTGGCAGCGGCCACCCCGCCGAACGCTCCCGCGGCGACACCGACCGTGAGCCCGCCCGCGGTGAGGCCCTTGGCCCAGCGGGAGCGGGGGCGCAGCCTCCGGATCGGGGAGGCCCGGTGGGTCCCCTTGTTCCGTTGTTCGGGCACGGTAGGGCCCGTGGACGCACCACCTTCGGCGAACATCGTCTCCATGGCGGCGACGAGCTGGGCCCGCTGCACCACTTTGACGTCCGGATCGAATTCCGGCTCGGGTAGCTCGCCGAGGCCGTTCGCCAGGGCCAACAGCTCTCCGTGGTCGGCCGGTTCGGCCGGGTCCTCGGGCTGTACGGCCGCCGCACCCTTGGGGGACTGCTCCTCCAGGGCCTGGGCGAAGGCGTTCGCCCGCCGGTGTGCCGAAACGTTTGGGATCACTGGCGGCACCTCCTCTCGTCATGACGGTCGACTCCCCTGAGGGTCCGGAAGGTTGCCCACCCGAGGCGTTTCCACACGATCGAGCGAGTGGAAACGGTCAGGTGAGGCGACAGGGGGCCTGCATCCGGCACAACGAGTGGCGCGGCAGTTGGGTTACGGACGGAGGATGATCCGATCGGTGTGTCACGAGCACGTCACAGATGGTGACGTCAGCGTGCGTCGTCCGGCAGGAGTCGTGCGAGCGTCCGTACGGCTCGGTACTGCAAGGTTTTGATCGCGCCCTCGTTCTTTCCCATGACACGGGCGGTCTCGGCGACCGAGAGGCCCTGCAGGAACCGCAGCGTCACACACTCCTGCTGCTGGGGGTTCAGCCGGCGTACGGCTTGCAGGAGCGCGGCGTTGGAGAGGGACTCCAGGACGGAGTCCTCCGGGCTCCGCGCGACCTCGTTGGCGTCGAGCATTTCGCCGGTGGTCACTTCCAGCCGGAAACGACTGGATTTGAAGTGGTCGGCGACCAGGTTCCGGGCGATCGTGACCAGCCAGGCACCGAAGTCCCGGCCCTGCCAGGTGAAGGTGGAGATGCGGCGGAGCGCGCGCAGGAACGTCTCGCTGGTGAGGTCCTCCGCCGTCGCCTTGCCTCCCACGCGGTAGTAGATGTACCGGTACACGGTGTCGCTGTACTGGTCGTACAGGCGGCCGAAGGCCTCGGCCTCACCGGCCTGCGCGCGCTCGACGAGATCCATCATGCGCGCGCTGTCGCTGTCGGCTGTCGGCCGGCGGACGGCAGGCGTGGTCGTGGCGGCGCGGCTGGTGCGTCTTCCGACGGCCGCACCTCGTTCGGCCAGGGCGTAGCAAGGGCCGGCAGGTACTGGGGTGGCAAATTGGGGGACGGCGTACGCGGTGGGGACGAAACCGCGCAAGAGGTCGAGGACCGTTGCGCGGAGCGTAGCCAGGCCCGAGGTGTCAACCCCGACGTGTGGGTACACGGGACTCCCAGAGGCAGAGCTTCCATCACGTGCAGTTCGAAAACCGTCACTCGTGGTAGCGGGTGGCGGGCTCCTTGTGCGTCTGAGGAGAATAACGCTTCGTACAGGCGGTGCTACACCCAGTTGCTCAAATCACCGGTTACGTCGCTTCCATAACCTCTAAGTGACGGATCAAGTGGCACATCGTGACCACTTATTGATCGATTAGCTTCGAGATCTGCTTGTGGTGGCGACGGGTTGTGGTCGTCGGAACGCAACGCGACTGGCCGGAGCGATGGGTGTACCGCCCGGTGTTCCGCTCTCGATTGGGTGTACGTCTCCGGGCGCGCCGCCGCGCACCTGCCGGGACCCCGGGGGGGCCCGCCGTGCGGAGCCCCCGGGGCGCGCCGTGCGCGGGTCACGGACCGGAGCCGGGGCCGGAGTCGGAGCCGGGGGTCAGCGGCGGCGGCGGTGGAGGGCGACGGCCGCGGCCGTGCCCCCGGCCAGGGCGCCGACGCCGGCCGCGGCCGGGATGCCGACCTTGGCCGCCTTGCGCCCGGTGCGGTAGTCGCGCAGCCGCCAGTCCAGCGAGCGGGCGTGCTTGCGGAGTTTGGAGTCCGGGTTGATCGCGTACGGGTGCCCGACCAGGGACAGCATCGGGATGTCGTTGTGCGAGTCGCTGTACGCCGCGCAGCGCTCCAGGTCCAGGCCCTCGGCCGCCGCCAGCGCGCGTACCGCCTCGGCCTTCGCCGGGCCGTGCAGGGGTTCGCCGACCAGGCGGCCCGTGTACACGCCGTCGACCGACTCGGCGACGGTGCCCAGGGCGCCGGTGAGGCCGAGGCGGCGGGCGATGATCGTGGCGGTCTCCACCGGGGCGGCGGTGACCAGCCACACCTTCTGGCCCGCGTCGAGGTGGGCCTGGGCCAGGGCGCGGGTGCCGGGCCAGATGCGGTCGGCCATGTACTCGTCGTAGATCTCCTCGCCGATCGACATCAGCTCGGAGACGCGGTGGCCCTTGACGATCGACAGGGCGCTGTCGCGGGCGTCCTGCATGTGTTCCGGATCCTCGACGCCGGCCAGCCTGAACCAGGTCTGCTGCCAGGCGAACCGGGTGAGTTCGCGGCGCTGGAAGAACTTCCGTTTGTACAGGCCGCGGCCGAAGTGGAAGAGCGCGGCGCCCTGCATCACGGTGTTGTCGAGGTCGAAGAAGGCGGCGGCCCGGGTGTCCCCGGCCACCGGGAACACGGGTTCCCCGGCCTCCTCGGGGGCGGCGGGCAGCTCTTCGGCGCCGGTCGGCAGGGCCGACTTCCGCGCGGCCTCGGCTGCGGCCTCGCCGGCGAGCACGCTGCGTGCCGTGGCGGGGCGCCTGCGGGGAGTGAGCCATCCAAGAGCGGCCATGTCGTGAGCATAGCCATTCGGTCGGCCTCTTCCCGACCCGGCGGGATGCGGCGGCGTGAACTCTCCGGAACCGGGGCGTTAAACGGGTGATCCCGCTCACCCGCCGGGCTCGTCCGGGTCCGGCGGGAGGCGCAGAATGAAGGTATGAGTGCTCTGCTGCGTCGTGCGAAGAAGAAGTCCGCGGACCGGGTGGTGACCCTCGTGGGGAAGCCCGGGTGCCATCTCTGCGACGACGCGCGGCGGGTGGTGAGCGCGGTCTGCGAGGAGACCGGGGCGTCCTGGGTGGAGCAGGACATCACCCGGGACGAGGCGCTGCACCGGGAGTACTGGGAGCAGGTCCCGGTGGTCCTGATCGACGGAGAGCAGCACACCTTCTGGCGGGTGGACCCGGCGCGGCTGCGCACGGCCCTGCGTACGTGAGGGGGCTTCCGCGGCGAATCCCGGTTAACATCATGGGCGTTTTGAGTGGTCTCGGGGGCGTGGACATGAGGAGTGTGTACCGTCTTGCCCCCTTCGGGCCTGCAACGGACTGACGGCGTCCCCGGTTCCGGGACGGCGCGGGCGATGTGCGTGACCCCGGTCACTTTGACCAGACAAAACGGACACAATCTTTGTGCACGCGTTCACAAAGACATAGCCTTCAGTCGACGGGGCGGTCCTGGGACAGACGGCCGCCTGCAGCCCCGCTCGTCCCGCAGGAGCACCGTGGCAACTGGCCGAACTCACCGACCGGCGACCCGTAGCCGAGGAATTCCCGAGGCCACCGTCGCCCGGCTTCCGCTGTATCTCCGCGCACTGACGGCGCTCTCCGAGCGCTCGGTCCCGACGGTCTCCTCCGAGGAGCTCGCCGCGGCGGCGGGGGTCAACTCCGCCAAGCTGCGCAAGGACTTCAGCTACCTGGGTTCCTACGGCACGCGGGGTGTCGGCTACGACGTCGAGTACCTCGTCTACCAGATCTCCCGCGAGCTGGGGCTCACCCAGGACTGGCCGGTCGCGATCGTCGGCATCGGCAACCTCGGTGCGGCCCTCGCCAACTACGGCGGTTTCGCCTCGCGCGGGTTCCGGGTCGCGGCCCTGATCGACGCCGATCCCGCGATGGCGGGCACGCCGGTGGCCGGGATCGCCGTCCAGCACACCGACGACCTGGACCGGATCATCAGTGACAACGGTGTGTCCATCGGTGTCATCACCACCCCGCCCGGTGCGGCGCAGCAGGTCTGCGACCGGCTCGTCGCCGCGGGGGTCACCTCCATCCTGAACTTCGCCCCGACGGTGCTCTCGGTGCCCGACGGCGTCGACGTGCGCAAGGTCGACCTCTCGATCGAGCTGCAGATCCTCGCCTTCCACGAGCAGCGCAAGGCCGGCGAGGAGGCCGCCGCCGACGGCAGGGCCGCCCCGGACCCCGGCACCGACGAGGCGCCGCCGGTGCGCGCGACCCCCGTCGGCCGGAAGGGACCTGACGGGGACATGCCCGCCGTGATGCCGGCATGAGTCTCCTGGTCGTGGGTCTGAGCCACCGCAGTGCCCCCGTCTCCGTGCTGGAGCGGGCGGCTCTGGCGGCCGACGCCCGTACGAAGCTGCTTCAGGACACCCTCGCCGCGGAGCCCGCGACCGAGGCCACCGTCCTGGCCACCTGCAACCGCATCGAGCTGTACGCCGACGTGGACAAGTTCCACGCGGGCGTCGCCGAGCTGTCCACCCTGCTCGCCCGGCACAGCGGGGTCGGGCTGGACGAGCTCACTCCCTATCTTTATGTGCACTACGAGGACCGGGCCGTCCACCACCTCTTCTCGGTGGCCTGCGGGCTGGACTCCATGGTGGTCGGCGAGGGCCAGATCCTCGGCCAGATCAAGGACGCGCTCGCGGTGGGGCAGGAGCTCCACACGGCGGGACGGCTGCTGAACGACCTCTTCCAGCAGGCCCTGCGGGTCGGGAAGCGCGCGCACAGCGAGACCGGGATCGACCGGGCCGGGCAGTCGCTGGTCACCTTCGGTCTGGAGCAGCTGGCCGACGGCGCCGAGGTCGCCGGATGGGCGGCCGGCAAGCGTGCCCTGGTGATCGGCGCGGGCTCGATGTCCTCGCTCGCCGCCGCCACCCTGGCCCGTGCGGGCGTCGCCGAGATCGCGGTGGCCAACCGGACCCGGGCCCGGGCCGACCGGCTCGTGGAGATCCTCGGCCTGGCCGGTGTCCCGACGGTGCGCGCCGTCGAGATGACCGGGGTCGCCGACGAACTGACACGTGCCGACGTCGTCGTGTCCTGTACCGGCGCGACCGGCCTGGTGCTGACCGCCGAGGCCGTCGCCGCCGCGCTCGGCGCCGACTTCGACTCCGCGGCGGTGGCGCCCGAGGCCCCGGCCGTCCCCCGGTCCGAGGAGCTCGACCGGCACGCGGCGTGGGTGGAGAACGGTTCCGCCACCGCTGCCGCACCGGACCGGGCGCTGCGCCGGGTGCCCGTGCGGCCGGCCGTCGGCGGTCCCGTCCGGCTCCACCTGCTCGACCTCGCGATGCCGCGTGACATCGACGGAGCGGCCCACCGGGTCGCCGGTGTGCGCCTCGTCGACATCGAGTCGCTCGCCGAGGCGTCCGCGGACGCTCCGATGGCCGCCGATGTGGACCAGGTGCGCACCATCGTCGCCGACGAGGTCGCCGCCTTCGGGGCGGCGCAGCGCGCCGCGCACATCACCCCGACCGTCGTCGCCCTGCGCACCATGGCCGCTGATGTGGTGGCCGGCGAGATCGCGCGGCTCGACGGACGCCTCCCCGACCTGGACGAGAAGCAGCGCGCCGAGATCACCCAGACCGTGCGCCGCGTCGTCGACAAACTCCTGCACGCGCCCACCGTGCGGGTCAAGCAGCTCGCGAGCGAGCCCGGCGGCGCCGGGTACGCCGATGCGCTGCGGGAACTCTTCGACCTCGACCCGCAGACGGTGGCCGCCGTCTCACGGGCAGACCTGAACGACCCGAATCGAGGGCGGTCATGACCGACAACCCACCCCTGGGCGGGGCGAGCTCCCCACCCCTCCGGCTAGGCACCCGGCGCAGCAAACTCGCCATGGCGCAGTCCGGCATGGTGGCCGACGCGGTCCGCGAGGTGACCGGGCGCGCCGTCGAGCTCGTGGAGATCACCACGTACGGGGACGTCTCCCGGGAGCACCTGGCGCAGATCGGCGGGACCGGTGTGTTCGTCGTCGCCCTGCGCGAGGCGCTGCTGCGCGGCGAGGTGGACTTCGCCGTCCACTCGCTGAAGGACCTGCCGACCACGCAGCCCGAGGGCCTCGTCCTCGCCGCCGTGCCGCAGCGTGAGGACGCGCGCGACGTACTGGTGGCGCGGGACGGGCTGACCTTCGAGCAGCTTCCGCCCGGTGCCCGTGTCGGCACCGGTTCGCCGCGCCGCATGGCGCAGCTCAACGCGTACGCCCGCTCGCACGGTCTTGAGATAGAGACCGTCGCGATCCGCGGCAACATCGATACGCGCATCGGTTTTGTACGGAGCGGGGAGCTGGACGCGGTGGTACTGGCCGCCGCCGGGCTCAGCCGCATCGGACGTACGGACGAGGTCACCGACTTCCTGCCGGTCGACACCGTCCTGCCCGCTCCCGGCCAGGGAGCACTGGCGGTGGAATGCGCTGAAAGCAGCGCGGACCTCGCCGCAGCGCTCGCCGAGCTCGACGACCCGTACACCCGGATCGCCGTGACCGCCGAGCGTGCCCTGCTCAACGCCCTGGAGGCCGGCTGTTCCGCACCTGTGGGTGCGCTGGCCGATTTCCTGGCGGACGGGCAGGTTGTCAACGAACTGCGCCTGCGCGGTGTCGTCGGTTCAACCGACGGCACTTCCCTGGTGCAGCTGTCCATCACCGGTCCCGTCCCCACGTCGCACGACGACGCGGCGGCCCTCGGTCGCGAGCTCGCGGCCGAGATGCTCGCCAAGGGTGCGGCCGGTCTTATGGGGGAGCGAGCACTTTGAGCCCCACCGGCCCTGTCGTATCCGACTTCCCTGTCCTGTCCTCAGGGCACGTCACGTTCCTCGGCGCCGGTCCCGGCGACCCCGGACTGCTGACTCTGCGCGCCGTCGAGGCGCTTGCGAGCGCGGACGTCCTTGTCGCGGAGCCGGACGTCCTCGACGTCGTCCGCTGCCATGCGCGGGCAGGGGTGAGCACGCCTGAGATGACGGTTGTTGACACCGCGTCAACACCCGCGGGAGTGCCCGTCCTCAGGGACGCCGCCAATCTTGTCATGGAGGCAGCGAAGGGCGGCAGGCGGGTGGTGCGCGCCGTCACCGGCGACCCCGGCCTGGACGGTGACACGGGCGCGGAGATGCTCGCCTGCGCCGCCGCGGGCGTGCCCTTCGAGGTCGTGCCCGGCATCGCGAACGCGGTCGGTGTGCCCGCGTACGCCGGTGTGCCGCTGCGGGACGCGCAGGGCGCCGACGTGCGGTTCGTCGACGCGCGGACGGCGTCGGACCGCTGCTGGTCCGAGGTCGGCGCGAGCGACGCGACGGCCGTGGTGTCGGCGTCCCTCGACTCGGTCGCCGCGGCCGCCGGTGAGCTGGTCGCGGCCGGGCGGAAGCCCGACACCCCGCTCACGGTCACGATCGCCGGTACGACGACGCGTCAGCGCACCTGGACGGCGACCCTGGGGACGATCGCCCAGGTCCTGAAGCAGGCCAAGGTGCTGCCGTCGCCGGAGGGGCACCTGCCCGTCATAGCCGTGGTCGGGGAGCGCAGTTCCGCCGCGCAGCGCGACCAGCTCGCGTGGTTCGAGTCCAAGCCGCTGTTCGGCTGGAAGGTGCTCGTGCCGCGCACGAAGGAGCAGGCGGCGTCGCTCTCCGACCAGCTGCGTTCCTACGGCGCGGTGCCGCACGAGGTCCCGACGATCGCCGTCGAGCCGCCGCGCACGCCCCAGCAGATGGAGCGGGCGGTCAAGGGCCTGGTCACCGGCCGCTACGAGTGGATCGCCTTCACCTCGGTGAACGCGGTGAAGGCGGTGCGGGAGAAGTTCGAGGAGTACGGGCTCGACGCGCGTGCCTTCGCCGGGATCAAGGTCGCGGCCGTCGGCGAGCAGACCGGGGCGGCCCTGGTCGACTTCGGTGTGAAGCCGGACCTGATGCCGTCGGGTGAGCAGTCCGCCGCCGGGCTGCTGGAGGACTGGCCGCCGTACGACCCGGTCTTCGACCCGATCGACCGGGTGTTCCTGCCGCGTGCGGACATCGCCACGGAGACCCTGGTGGCCGGGCTCATCGAGCTGGGCTGGGAGGTCGACGACGTCACCGCGTACCGCACGGTCCGCGCCTCGCCGCCGCCGGCCGAGACCCGGGAGGCGATCAAGGGCGGCGGGTTCGACGCGGTGCTCTTCACCTCCTCCTCGACGGTCCGCAACCTGGTCGGTATCGCGGGCAAGCCGCACAACGTGACGGTGATCGCGTGCATCGGCCCGGCCACCGCGAAGACCGCGGAGGAGCACGGTCTGCGGGTGGACGTCCTGTCCCCGGAGCCGTCGGTCCACAAGCTGGCCCAGGCGCTGGCGGACTTCGGTGCGCAGCGCCGGGACGCGGCGAAGGAGGCCGGCGACCCGGTGACCCGGCCGAGCGAGCGGCGCCCCGGTGCGCGGCGTCGCCGGACGACCACCTGAGGTTCCACCACGGGTGTACGGGCCCGGCCGCTCCTTCCCGGAGCGGCCGGGCCCTTCGCGTACCCGCGCACTCGACCTGTTCGTCGGGCACCTGGCGGTAGGCGGTCGCGTGGTCCCACAGTTCGCTGCTCGTCACGGGCGGGTACTCTGCCGGGCGCCCGGGGGCCCTGTCGACGTGATTTCCGTCCGGCGCCGTGGCGGGGCGGCCCTGGCCCCGCTTTTTCCGGCTGTGCTGTCGGTAAACCGGTGATGTGTACGGGTCTAGTCTCGAAGGATGACCGAATACGGAAACTTCCCCGGCTCGCGGCCCCGCCGGCTGCGGACGACCCCCGTCATGCGGCGCATGGTCGCCGAGACCCGGCTCGACCCGGCGAACCTGATCCTGCCCGCGTTCGTGCGCGAGGGGATCGACGCCCCGGTCGCCATCTCGGCGATGCCGGGTGTCCAGCAGCACACCCTGGACACGCTGCGGAAGGCCGCCGTCGACGCCGTCGCGGCCGGTGTCTCGGGGATCATGCTCTTCGGCGTCCCGCTGGACGAGAAGAAGGACGGCCGGGGCACGGCGGGCACCGACCCGGACGGCATCCTCCAGGCCGGTCTGCGGGCGGTGCGGGAGGAGGTCGGTGACGACCTCGTGGTCATGTCCGACCTCTGTCTGGACGAGTACACCGACCACGGCCACTGCGGGGTGCTGACCGAGGACGGGCGGGTCGACAACGACGCCACCCTGGAGCGGTACGCCGAGATGGCCCAGGTGCAGGCGGACGCGGGCGCGCACGTGGTGGGCCCCAGCGGCATGATGGACGGCCAGGTCGGGGTGGTCCGCGACGCGCTGGACCAGACGGGCCACGAGGACGTGTCGATCCTCGCCTACACCGCGAAGTACTCCTCGGCCTTCTACGGTCCGTTCCGCGAGGCGGTGGGCTCCTCGCTGAAGGGCGACCGCAAGACGTACCAGCAGGACCCGGCGAACACCCGGGAGTCGCTGCGGGAGCTGGCGCTGGACCTGGCGGAGGGCGCCGACATGGTCATGGTCAAGCCCGCCGGGCCCTACCTGGACATCCTCGCCAAGGTCGCCGACGCGGTGGACGTGCCGGTCGCGGCGTACCAGATCAGCGGTGAGTACGCGATGATCGAGGCCGCCGCGGAGAAGGGCTGGATCGACCGGGACGCGGCGATCCTGGAGAGCCTGACGGGCATCCGGCGCGCGGGTGCGCGGATGATCCTGACGTACTGGGCGACGGAGGTCGCGCAGAAGCTCGGGCGCTGACGGCCCGGCAGGGGCCTGAAAGGGTTCTGGAGGCGGGTCACGACAGGTCGTGGCCCGCTTCCGGCTGTCACGGACGCGGCGGCGTGAAACCGGTGCTCGAAGCTCGGGCTCCGAGCGCCAGGGTCCGAGGGGCGGGCGTCGGGTGGGGCGTGGTCACTCTCCCGGGGGACGTTTCTGGTAGCGCGGGCCCGGTGCTTGAGCTTCGGGACTCGGGCGGCGAGATGCGGGCTTCGGGATTCGAGAGCCTTCTTCTACCCGGTAGGGAGAAGAGGGTTCGGGTCAACCTCCCCGACCTCCCCGCCCCGTCACGGCCAGCAAGTATGACTAATCGTGACCGACTTGCAGCGGAGTGTGGCGACTGCTTACGGTGCGGAAAACAGAACGACCCCGACGCGGTGCTAGCAACACCAGGCCGGGGTCTCACCGCAAGATCGAAAGAGCGATCCCGTGGCTATCCAGCACCTTAGCTCCGCCCCGAGCGCCCCCGCCCCCTCGCGCCCGTATCCGATGGCCAGTCCCGGCTACGGCAAGCGATCCGCGCCGGACCAACAGCCGCGTCGCGCCGAAGACTTCATGCTGCTGCCGCTGCGGGAGCGGAACATCGCCGGGTTCGTCGACCGGCTTCCCGAGGGCGCGGCGATGGACGTCAAGGGGCTGGCGAAGCAGTTGCCGCTCTACGGTCAGCAGGCGGTCGGTTCGGCCCTCAAAGCCCTGTCCGTCGCCGGGTATCTGCGCCGTGTGCGCTGCCTGGTGACCGGTGAGGGCGGCCAAGTGCGCTGGGTCTTCCGCACGTTCTGGTCCCGCACGGCCCGCGACAACGAGTGGTGGGGCGCACTGATGGCTGCCGAGGTCCAGCGTGCGGCCGCGCCCGGGCCCGTGGAGGTCGTTGCCCCTGTTGCCCCTGCCGCAGTCCCGATCGTGCCCGAGCAGAGGGCGCGGGAGCGGGAGCCCGTCCCCGAAGGACACTCACCCGCGTACGCGGCCTTGGCGCAGCTCGGCCGCGTTGATGCCCGGCTGGCGCTCTCCGCCGCCGACTGTGCGGTCCTGGAGCCGTTGGCCGCCGAGTGGTTCACGCGTGGAGTGGATGCCGACTACCTCGTCCGGGCGCTTGTCGCCGGGCTTCCCGCCGGGGTCGGCTCACCGGTCGGCCTCGTCCGCCGCCGCCTCACGGACAAGATCCCGCCCCAGGCGCCCACCGCGCCGGTCCCGCCCGCGCCCGGTACGCCGGTCCGACGGGTGATGATGGAGTGCACCAAGTGCGGTGTGCCCGGTCGCGCGGAGGCGCTGCCCGGTGGCCTCTGCCGTGCCTGTCGGGAGCCCGGTCGGGGTGCGCCGGAGGACACGGCAGAACTGCCCGCCGAACGGGACGTGCGTACCTACGTCGCCGGGCTTCGCGATCTGCTCAAAGCGCCCTGAACGCCTGCCCGTCCGGTCAGCTGCCGGCCGCGAACGCGGCGAAGGCCGACCAGGCGGTGGGAGCGACGGTGAAGGTGGGGCCTTCGGGGTTCTTGGAGTCGCGGACGTGGACGGCGGTGGGGTGCGTGGCGACTTCGAGGCACTGGCCGCCCTCGTCACCGCTGTAACTGGACTTGAACCAGTGCAATGTGGTGCTCATCATTCTCCCAGCAGACGGTCCAGCATGCCCAGGGTGCCTTCGGGGCTGTGTGCCTGAGCTCGCAGCATCGCATACTTCTGCGACAGGATGCTGACCTCATTCTGGTCGGAAACCAGCTGGCTCCCCCGCTGAGTTTCGGAGTATGCGACGTACTGGTGGTCGGGGGTCTCCAGCAGGGTGAACGGGCCATTGAGGCCCGCGTGGCTCCTGCTGTTGAGGGGCAGGATCTGGAGGCAGACGCCTGGAAGGTCAGCGCAGCGGCGCAGGTGCCGGAGTTGGTCGATGTGGTCCTGTTCCGGGAGGAGGCGCAGCAGGAGTGCCGCTTCCCAGACCACCATGCTGATCGTCGGAGGAGTCTCCCGTCGCAGAATTGCCTGTCGATCGAGACGGGCGGCGACTTGAGCCTCGATCTCGTCCTGGCCGAACGCGGGAACCCGGTTACGGAAGACGGCCTTCGCGTACGCCTCCGTCTGGAGCAGGCCCGGGATGACCTGGCTGTCGTACCAGGACAGCGCCAACGCCTCCCGCTCCAGATCCATGTACTGCTCCGCCCACGCCGGGATCAGGTCCACCTCCGGCATGTTGTCCACGGCCGTCTCCAGCGCCCCCTTCGTGTCCAGCAGCGCGTCCAGGCGCCGGGCGAGGTCGGGGAGCAGTGTGCGGCGGCCCTGTTCGATGGAGGCGATCGTCTCCACCTGTACGGCCGCCCGGTCCGCGAGTTGGGCCTGGGTCAGGTCCGCCGTGGCGCGGAACAGGCCGACCAGCTTGCCGACGAGCTTCATGGCGGACGCGTTCCTGCGCTGCCGATTCCTGGGGTGCATACGGTGCGGCCTCCCCGCCCTGGTGCGTACGTCACACATCGGCGACCCGTACAAGAGATCTGTACGTGCTCACCTACTGCTGAACGATAGGCACAGAGAGTGACACTCGTCCCATGAACGAGACGATGCCACTCTCGCTGTTCCGTGAGCGCTTCTGCCGGCGTGAACGCTGCTCGGTCGCTGCGGTACGGGAGTTCACGCGCGAGGCCGTGACCGACTGGGGGTTCGGGGCGCGGCTCGACGACGTGCTGGTGTGCGTGAGCGAGCTGGCGACCAACGCGTTGCTGCACGGGGTGCCGCCGGGGCGCGGGTATCTGGTCCGGCTGAGGCTGGAGGCGGAGGGATGCGCGCTGTCCGTGGAGGTGCACGACAGCGGGGGCGGGGTGCCTGCGGTGCGGCGGCCGGACGGTGAGTCGGGGCGTGGGCTGCTGCTCGTCGACGCGCTCGCCGATCGGTGGGGCGTGGGGGAGCGTGACCCGGGGAAGTTCGTGTGGTGCACGTTCACGAAGGCCTGACGGTTCAGGACACCAGGCCCTGGCGGTAGGTGTGGACGATCGCCCGCACGCGGTCGCGGAGGCCGAGCTCGGTGCGGATGCGGGAGACGAGGGTCGTGACCGTCTCCCGGCTGATCACGAGGGACGCGGCGATCTCGTTGCTGGAGAGGTCCTCCGCGATGAGGCGCAGGGTCTCCAGCGCGGGCTACTTCGGCTCCCTGCCGAACTGCGCCGTCGACCAGCGGTGGCCGAGGACGGTGAGGCCGAGGCACCAGGCCAGGGCGATCCACCCGTTGTTGCCGATGTGCGTGCCGAGGAGCAGGCCGCGCAGGGTCTCGATGGCGGGGGTGAAGGGCTGGTACGCGGCGATCGGCCGGAACCAGCCGGGCATGGACTCCAGCGGGACGAAGGCGCTGGAGACGAGCGGCAGCAGGATGAGCGGCATGGCGTTGTTGCCGGCCGCCTCGGCGTTGGGGCTGCCCAGGCCCATGCCCACCGCGATCCAGGTGAAGGCGAGGGCGAAGAGGGCGAGCAGGCCGAACGCCGCCAGCCATTCCAGGACGCCGGCGTCGGTGGAGCGGAAGCCCATGGCGACGCCGATCGCGCCGACGAGGACCACGCTGACGAGCGTCTTCAGGACGCTGCCGACGACGTGCCCGAACAGGATGGAGCTCCGGTGGACGGCCATGGTGCGGAAGCGGGCGATGATGCCCTCGTCGGTGTCGGTGGAGACGGAGACGGCGGTGCCGATCGTGGTGGAGCCGATCGTCATCAGCAGGATGCCGGGGACGAGGTAGGCGATGTACGCGGAGCGACCCGCGCCCCCGCTCATGGTGTCGCCGAAGATGTAGACGAAGAGCAGCAGGAGCATGACCGGTGTGAGCAGCAGGTTCAGCGTCAGGGACGGGTAGCGGCGGGCGTGCAGGAGATTGCGGCGCAGCATCGTGGCGGAGTCGCGTACGGCGAGGGAGAGGTTGCTCATCGGACTGTCTCCTCGGGTCTGCCGGTCCGGGCACTCCGGCCGGTCCGGGCGGGGACGGTGGTGGAGCCGGTGAGGGCGAAGAAGACGTCGTCGAGGTCGGGGGTGTGGACGGTGAGTTCGTCGGCCTCGATGCCGCTGGTGTCGAGGCGGTCGAGGACGCTGCGCAGCTCGCGCTGGCTTCCGTCGCTGGGGAGCCGGAGGGTGAGGCCTTCGTCGTCGGGGGCGGCGTCGGTCAGCGTGGTGGCCGCGCGCCGGTAGGCGGTGGGGTCGGTGAAGCGGAGGCGGACGTGCCCGCCGGGGACGAGGCGTTTCAGCTCGGCGGCGGTCCCCTCGGCGGCGATGGTGCCGTGGTCGAGGACGGCGATGCGGTCGGCGAGTTCGTCGGCCTCCTCCAGGTACTGGGTGGTGAGGAAGACGGTGACGCCGGTGGCGACGAGCTCGCGGACGACGCCCCACATGGTGTGGCGGCTGCGGGGGTCGAGGCCGGTGGTGGGTTCGTCGAGGAAGATGATGCGTGGGTCGCCGACCAGGGTCATGGCGATGTCGAGGCGGCGCTTCATACCGCCCGAGTAGGCGGAGGCGGGCTTCCTCGCGGCGTCGGTGAGGTCGAAGCGGTCCAGGAGCTCGGCGGCGACCCGGCGGCCCTCGGCCCTGGGCAGGTGGTGCAGGTCGGCCATGAGGAGCATGTTCTCCTCGCCGGTGATCAGTCCGTCCACGGCGGAGAACTGCCCGGTGACACCGATCGCCGCCCGTACGGCCTGCGGTTCGGTGGCGAGGTCGTGGCCGCCGACCCGGATCTCCCCGGAATCGGGGCCGGGCGGGACGAGGGTGGAGAGGATCTTGACGGCGGTGGTCTTGCCGGCGCCGTTCGGTCCGAGCAGGGCGAAGACCGTGCCCTGCGGTACGGCGAGGTCGATGCCGTCCAGGACGTTCGTGTCGCCGTAGGACTTGCGCAGCCCGTTCGCCGAGATGGCCGGGTCCGTCATGCCGGTGCTCCTTCGGGGTCGGGGACGTCAGAGGCTGCGGGCGGTGATGTCGCCCTGGGAGGTGGTCGCCCTGATGCTCAGGCCGGGCGTGCCGTCGGTGTTCCTGAGCGTGTTGTCGACGCGGCCGTAGTGGGTGCCGGCGTCCAGGGAGGCGGAGACCCCGCGGGCGGCGCCGACGGTGATGTCGCCCTGCAGGGTGTGGAGCGTGAGCTGTCCGCCTACGGCTTCGGTGATCTTCACGTCGCCCCGCTGGGTGCTGATGTCGCCGGAGCCGTTCAGCCGGCCGACGGTGATGTGGGCGTCGAGTCCGGTGAGGCGGGCACTCGCGGCCTCGTCGAGCTTGACCGAGCCGTTGCCCCCGTCGAAGGCGACGTCGCCGAGCCGGCCGACACCTCGGAACTCGGCGGCGCCGGACCTGGCCTCGACGCCGGAGCCGGCGGGAAGCCGGACGGTCACCTCGACGGATCCGGAGTTGCCGATGAGCCGGTTCTCCGCCTCGGGGGCCTTGATGTGCAGGACGCCGTCG
The DNA here is from genome assembly GCF_040613235.1 of Streptomyces sp. NPDC006296. Lineage (NCBI taxonomy): Bacteria > Bacillati > Actinomycetota > Actinomycetes > Kitasatosporales > Streptomycetaceae > Streptomyces > Streptomyces sp. NPDC006296. The sequence goes on from NZ_JBEXRT010000020.1 coordinate 22,922, forward strand.
GCGTAGGTGACCTCGGTCTGCTCGGCCGTCCTCACGTCGCGGCTCTTGGAGGGGTTGGCGGGCCGGATCTCCACCGTGGTGTCGGTGCGGTCGGCGGCGATGAACTGGATCCGCCCCGCGGCGACGTCGAGGACGGCCCGGACGCCGGCGGGGGTGTCGAACTTCTGCATGGTGCGCTCCTCGGTTCGATGCTTCCGCGTTTCTGTTGATGGAAACGCTACGTTGCATTCCGAGATGCGACAACAAGCTTGTTGCTTCAAAACCCCGCTATTGCAGGCCAGTGACGTGTTTTTGTTGCAATGGCATTGCGGGGTAATGCAACAACCCCTGCATGTCCGTTGCAACGGTGTGGGAGTGAACGCTCCGTCGGAGGTCTCGCGCGGCCGGCCGCGCGCCGGACGGAACGCGCGCACGACGAACGGGCGTGACACCGCTTCAGCGGTGTCACGCCCGTTCCGGCGGCCCGTCCGTCGTGACGGCCCGGGTGTCGTGGGAGTCAGTACATGAGGGCGTCGTCCATGTCGGTCTGCCAGTAGGTGACCGCCAGGGTGCTGTCGACGTACACGGCCTTGCTGAGGGGCGCGTTCGCGGACGGGCCCGTGGAGCCGCTTCCGTCGCGGCCCTGGAAGTGCACGACCGCCTTCCTGGTGGAGTAACCGCCGGTGCCGCTTCCGTCGGCGGAGGACGTCATGACGCCGGCGTAGGCGGACTCTCCCGGCAGGACGGTGACCACGGCCTGCGGCTTGCTCTCCTCGATCACCGGCGGGGTGGACTGCGCCTCACCGAACCTCAGGAAGGGGTAGTAGTAGGCGTTGCAGGCGGTCGAACCGGTGTTGGTCACGGTGAGCAGCATGTGGTTGAGGGGCCGGGGGACGGGTGTGAGCGTCACCTTGGAGTTACCGCCGTCGCACGCGCGGGTGACAGGGCCGGTGTCCTTTCCGCCGTCCTGCCGGGTGGCCGCGGCGGGGTCGGCCTTCGTCGGACCGGTTGCGGAACCGGAACCGGAACCGGAAGCCTGGCCCGTGTCCGGAGCGGAATCCTCTCCGGAGTCCGATCCGGCCGCCCCGCCGGCCCGCGGAGCCGGTGCTCCGGCGTCCGCCGAGGGCTGGATGTCCGATGTGCCGGGAGTGGCGACGGACGCGTCGGCGGCCGCCTGGCCGCCGTCCTGGCATGCCGTCAGGGACAGGGCGGCGATCAGCGCGGCAGTGCCGAGGGCGGAGGTGCGGGCGGCGCGGTTGAGGCGAAGGTGGCGCATGAGCTGGTTCTCCCCGTTCGAGGTGTCGAGTGCCCGGGGCGCCGTTTGGCGCCCTGAGGTGCGGGCGGGTGTACTGGTCGGTGACGCGTGATCAGAGGCGTCACAGGAGTGCGACGACGACCGCGATGCAGACGATGAGCACTCCCGTGGCGACCGCGTCGGTCAGGCTGAATCCAGGTCGAGTACGCACGGCGGCTCCCGGTACGGGTGAGGGTGGGATGTACGGGTCGCGGGGAACGCCGCGGTGTGTCCACATCCTTTCCAGGCCCGGATCTTGGTCGCAACGGTTGCCGTGGCATACGGGACACTGGAACGCCTGTACCTACTCTGAACTGCGCGGACATCGCTTCCCTGGAACGCCTTCCCGGGAAGGAACGGAAGGGGGACGGTCGGGTTGGGCACAGAGATCCAGGACTTCGCGGAGCTGCTCAGGGGGCTGAAGGAGCGGTCGGGGCTCAGCTACGGGACCCTCGCGGGGAAGCTGCACCTGAGCACCTCGACCGTGCACCGCTACTGCAACGGCGACGCGGTTCCCCACGACTACGCGCCGGTCGAACGCTTCGCGCGGGTGTGCCGGGCGTCCTCGGACGAACTGGTGGCGCTGCACCGGAAGTGGATCCTGGCCGACGAGGCGAAGCGGCGGGGCGGGCGGAAGCCTGAAGCCGGCGGGACCGCACTCCGGGCGGAGAGCGAAACGGAAGCGGGCCCCGAAGCGGAATCCGAGACCGAGGTAGCTCCCGAAGCGGAATCCGGGTCGGAGTCCTGCCCCGAAGGAGGACCCGGGTCGGACTCCCGTCCCGAAGCCGGTTCCGGGGCCGAGGACGTGACGCCCGACGGGCACCGCCCCGACGCGGTCCCCGCCCCTCGCCGCCGCACCACCCGCAAGCTGCGTGTCCTGCTCACCGCGGTGGCGGTCGTCGCCCTCACCGTCCCCGCGGCACTCGCCGTCCGCGGCCTCGGCGATGACGAGCCGTCCGGCCGCGGGCGGACCGACGCGGTGCCCAGCCACGCGCCGGTCGTTCCCAGCGGCCGCGCGAGTGCGAGCGCGAAGGAGAGCGCGAGCACCGGGCCGTCCGCGACGCCCGGCGGCACCGCTTCCCCGTCGGCCGGCGGGCGCAGCGCTTCCGCCACTCCCTCGCCGTCCTCGCGCGGTCCGCAGAGCGGTGGCGTACCCGTGCACGCCACGATCAGCTCCTACAACTGGGAGTCGCCCTGCGGGCAGTACTACCTGCTGGACCAGGGGCCCGACGATGTGCCGCCGCCGCCCGCACCCCAGGACACCCGCGGCTGGGCGCGGGCACTCGGCGGTGTGGACGGCGGCGACATGAAGCTCGAACTCACCCTCCAGGGGACGTCGGGCGAGGCGGTCGTGCTGAACGGGCTGCACGTCCGGGTGCTGGGGCGCAACGCGGCGCTCGCCCGGTCCGCGTACTCGATGGGCAACGGCTGCGGGGGAGGCATCACGCCGCAGAGCTTCGACATCGACCTGGACGACAGCCGGCCGCGTCCGAAGCCCGTTCCCGGAGAGGACGCCGGCGAGGTCGTGCCCGCGAAGGACTTCCCGTACCGCGTGAGCTCCACCGACGTCGAGGTCTTCCACCTCGACGCGCACGTGGAGGGCCACGACGTGACCTGGTACCTGGAGCTGGAGTGGACCAGCGGCGGCAGGAGCGGGACCCTGCGCGTCGACGACGGGGGCCGGCCGTTCCGGACGAGCAGCCTCACCGCCCGGCCGGAGTACTACTACCGCGCCGACACGGCGCAGTGGGTCCCGGCGGAACACTGACGGTGGTGCCGGGGCGGGCCTCGCGCCCCGGCGGACGGCGTCTCGCCCCGTCGTGACGGTTTCAGCGGCGCAGGGGGTCTCCTGCCGCATGTGCGACAGCTCCGCCCGTGCGGGACGTGGTCCCGCACGGGCGGTCCGTGCTGTCTCCGGCCCGGCGCCGCGGGGCACCGGAGCGGGCTCAGAGGCGCTCGGGCGTCCTGATGCCGAGCAGCTTCATGCCCTGGTGCAGGGTGCGGGCGGTGAGCTCGACGAGGAACAGGCGGTTCTCGACGACCTCCGCCGGGTTCTCGTCGCTCAGCACCTGGCACTGGTCGTAGAACGTGGTGAGGTGCGAGGCCAGCTGGTAGAGGTAGGCGGCCAGCTTGTGCGGCTCGTAGCCCTCGGCCACCTCCTCCAGGACCGCGCCGAACTGGTCCAGGTGCAGGCCCAGCGCCCGCTCGGCCGGGGCCAGGTCCAGGGCCGGGTGCGCCGCGGGCTTCGCGTCGCCCGCCTTGCGCAGGATGGAGCGGATCCGGGCGTAGGCGTACTGGAGGTACACCGACGTGTCGCCGTTCAGCGACACCATCTGGTCCAGGTCGAACTTGTAGTCCCGCACGGCGGAGGTCGACAGGTCGGCGTACTTCACCGCGCCGACACCGACGTGCCGGCCGTTCTCGACGATCTCCTCCTCGGAGAGGCCCACCTTCTCCGCCTTCTCGCGGACCACGGCGGTCGCCCGCTCGACGGCCTCGTCCAGCAGGTCCTCCAGCCGGACGGTGGTGCCCTCACGGGTCTTGAACGGCTTGCCGTCCTTGCCCAGGACCGTGCCGAAGGCCAGCTGGTGCGCCTTGACGTCGTCGTTCAGCCAGCCGGCGCGGCGGGCCGTCTCGAAGACCATCTTGAAGTGCAGGGACTGCCGGGCGTCGACGACGTAGAGCAGGGTGTCGGCCTTGAGGTTCCGCACCCGGTCGCGGATCGCGGAGAGGTCGGTGGCCGCGTAGCCGTAGCCGCCGTTGGTCTTCTTGACGATCAGCGGGACCGGGTTGCCGTCCGGGCCCTTCACGTCGTCGAAGAACACGCAGAGCGCGCCCTCGGAGCGGACGGCGACGCCCGTCTCCTCCAGGATCCGGCAGGTCTCCTCGAGCATGTCGTTGTAGCCGGACTCGCCGACGATGTCGGGGTCGTCGATCTTCATGTCGAGCTTGTCGAAGACGGAGTAGAAGTAGATCTTCGACTCGTCGACGAAGCGCTGCCAGTGCGCCAGGGTCTCGGGGTCACCGGCCTGGAGGGCCACCACCCGGTCACGGGAGCGGGCCTTGAACTCCTCGTCGGAGTCGAAGAGGGCCCGCGAGGCCTTGTAGACGCGGTTCAGCGACGACATGGCCGCCTCGCCGTCCGCCTGGTCGCCCCCGTGCCGCAGCTCGTCCGGGTGCTCGAAGAGGTACTGGATGAGCATGCCGAACTGGGTGCCCCAGTCGCCGATGTGGTGGCGCCGCACGACGTTCTCACCGGTGAACTCGAGGATCTGGACCATCGCGTCACCGATGACCGCCGACCGCAGGTGGCCGACGTGCATCTCCTTGGCCACGTTCGGCTGGGCGTAGTCGATCACGGTCGTGCCGGGGGCGGCCTTCGGCGGGACGCCGAGCCGGTCGCCGTCGGCCGCTCGCGCGGCGAGGGTCTCGACGATCGCCCGGTCGGTGAGGGTGATGTTCAGGAAGCCGGGGCCGGAGACCTCGATGTCCTTGATCAGGTCACCGGTCGGGAGGGCCGCCGTGACCTTCGCGGCCAGCTCGCGCGGGTTGCCCTTGAGCTTCTTGGCGAGGGCGAGGATCCCGTTGGCCTGGAAGTCGGCCCGGTCGCTTCGGCGCAGCAGCGGGTCCGCGGTGCCGGCATCCGGCAGTGCTGCCGTCAGGGCGTCCGCCAGCTGCTGCTGGAGCGTGGAAGCGAGGGAAGGGACCGAGGCCATGAGCCGGCTGCCGTTTCGGTAGGGGACGGGAGATCACCCAGTATCCCACGGGGCGTAAAGCCGTTTTCGCGCTGCGGTCGGTACCTGGGAGAATGGGGGATGCCCTCCGTGGGCGTCCCTTTGTGAGTCCTACACGAGAGAGAAGGACGTGCCGACCGTGGCTTCGAGTCAGAGCAGCACCGAGACCGACTGGGTCTCCCGCTTCGCGGACGATGTCATCGCCGAATCGGAGCGACGTGCGCCTGGCAAACCGGTCGTCGTCGCGTCCGGCCTCTCCCCGTCGGGCCCGATCCACCTGGGCAACCTCCGCGAGGTCATGACCCCGCACCTCGTCGCCGACGAGATCCGCCGCCGCGGTCACACCGTGCGCCACCTGATCTCCTGGGACGACTACGACCGCTACCGCAAGGTGCCGAACGGCGTCGAGGGCGTCGACGACTCCTGGCAGGCGCACATCGGCAAGCCGCTCACCTCGGTGCCCGCCCCGGCCGGGTCCTCCCACCCGAACTGGGCCGAGCACTTCAAGGCCGCGATGACCGCGGCGCTGGACGAGCTGGGCGTCGAGTACGACGGGATCAGCCAGACCGAGCAGTACCTCGCGGGCACCTACCGCGAGCAGATCCTGCACGCGATGAGGCACCGCGCCGACATCGACGCCGTCCTGGACCGCTACCGCACCAAGAAGGACGGCGAGGCGGGCGCGAAGGGCCCCGGCGGCAGGAAGCCGCAGCAGAAGAAGGTCGACGAGGCCGAGCTGGAGGCCGCCGAGGGTTCGGGTGCGGCGGACGAGGACGACGGCAGCTCCGGCTCCGCCGGCTACTTCCCCTACAAGCCCTACTGCGGGAACTGCGAGAAGGACCTCACCGTCGTCACCTCCTACGACGACGGCACGACCGAGCTGAACTACACCTGCTCGGCCTGCGGTTTCGCCGAGACCGTCCGGCTCGCGGAGTTCAACCGCGGCAAGCTGGTCTGGAAGGTCGACTGGCCGATGCGCTGGGCCTACGAAGGCGTGATCTTCGAGCCCAGCGGGGTGGACCACTCCTCGCCGGGTTCCTCGTTCGTCGTCGGCGGCCAGATCGTGCGCGAGGTCTTCGACGGCGTCCAGCCGATCGGACCGATGTACGCGTTCGTCGGGATCTCCGGCATGGCGAAGATGTCCTCCAGCAAGGGCGGCGTGCCGACCCCGGCCGACGCGCTGAAGATCATGGAGGCGCCGCTGCTGCGCTGGCTGTACGCGCGCCGCAGGCCGAACCAGTCCTTCAAGATCGCCTTCGACCAGGAGATCCAGCGGCTCTACGACGAGTGGGACGCGCTGGCCCGCAAGGTCGCCGACGGCACGGTGCTCCCCGCGGACGCCGCCGCCTACGCCCGCGCCGTCGGTACGGCCGCCGGGGAGCTGCCCCGCACCCCCCACCCGCTGCCGTACCGCACGCTCGCCTCGGTCGCCGACATCACCGCCGGCGCGGAGGACCAGACGCTGCGCATCCTCAGCGAGCTCGACCCGTCGAGCCCGCTGACCTCGCTCGACGAGGCGCGGCCCCGTCTCGACCGCGCCGAGAGCTGGATCACCACCCAGGTGCCCGCCGAGGCCCGCACCGTCGTGCGCGACGAGCCGGACAAGGAGCTGCTCGGCTCGCTGGACGAGCAGGGCCGCGAGTCGCTGCGGCTGCTCCTGGAGGGACTCGACGAGCACTGGTCGCTGGACGGCCTGACCACGCTCGTCTACGGCGTGCCGAAGGTGCTGGAGGGCCTGGCGCCGGACGCCCGGCCGACACCCGAACTCAAGGTGGCCCAGCGCTCCTTCTTCGCCCTGCTGTACCGGCTGCTCGTCAGCCGGGACACCGGGCCGCGGCTGCCCACGCTGCTGCTCGCGGTCGGGGCGGACCGGGTGCGGACGCTGCTCGGCGCGTAGGGACACACCGGGGATGTGAGGACGGGCGGGCCGCTCAGCGGCCCGCCCGTCCTCGTGTCGGTGCCTCGTGCGCCGCGGCCGGGCCGGTCAGGTGGCTGCTGTGCGGTCGTGTCGTCGAGGTGTGCGTGGGCGGCGTGATCTGCCCGAGCGGTCGGCCCGTGGAAGACGGTCCACCACGGGACACCGATGGCGGCCTTCGCTGTGTGGCCGGCAGTGACGCCGGTTGCCACCCGACACGCACTATCGCGAAACCCCGCAAACGCGTACTGTCGCGTTTCGTCTCCCGCTGAGTACGAAACCCCGCCCCGTTGAGGAGTCCTTCATGCCCGCTGTTCTGAACCCCGTCCTCGATCTTCTGACGGTGCGCGGCACCGTCACCGAGGCTGAGCAGCTCACCGCCCGGATACGCCGGTTGCGCATCGAGAGCGGACAGCTCGCCGGTCTGGAGGTCCGGCCGGGCCAGCAGGTGCGTGTCCTGGTCGGCGGACTCACCCTCCGTACGTACTCGATCTGGCACTACGACCCGTCCGGCATCGTCGAGTTGTGCGTACTGGACCACGCAGGGGCCGGACCGGGCGCCCGATGGGGCCGTACCGTCGCACCGGGCGAACAGGTGCGGCTGCGGCGCCCCGAGGGCACCTTCACGCTGCGCCCCGATGGAGCCCGCCACTTCTTCGTCGGCGACGAGACGGCCTCGGTCGCGTTCGGTGCGATGCTCGCGGCACTCCCCGGGGAAGCCGTCGTCTCCGGGTGCATCGAGACGGCGACCGTTGCGGACCGGCTGTCCCTGGCAGGCGGCGACCGGCTGGACTGGGTTATCCGGGGCGAGACGTCGCTGCCGGACGCGGTACGACGACTCGCTCCCGAACCCGGCGGGATCGCCTACGTCGCCGGTGAGGCACGGGACGTGCAAGCAGTGCGGCGGGTGCTCGTCCAGGAAGCGGGCTGGGACCGGCGCGCGGTCCTGACCAAACCGTTCTGGACGCCGGGCAAGAAGGGCATGGAATGACGGCCGGGGCGTACTCCACCGTCGTGCGGGCCCGTCAGCATGCCGCCGGCACCCGGACAACCCTCAGGCGATGTGGTCGGCGGCCATCTCGTTGTCGAAGCGCTGCTTGAAGCCGGGCAGCAGCTTGCGGAGCAGCGCGGCGCTGTGCGGGTGGCGGACGTTGTGGCCGTCCGACAGGTGGATGTCGAGCACCTCGGCGCTCGGGTAGTCCTGGTGCTGATGGGTGTACGCGGTGAACACGTCGTACGCGATCTCGCCGAACTCGATCTCGGTCTGGGCCCATTCGGCCGGGTCGGCCTTCTGCCGGGCCGGCTCCTCCGGGGCGTGGTCCTGCGGGGCCGCCTCCTCCGGGGCCGCGTCCTGCGGCGCCGGTTCCGGCTGCTCCCGGCGCGGCCCGGTCTCCGGCTCCGCGGCGCGCGGGTGCGGGAAGGCGCCGATCGTGCCCACGTTGCCGAGCGGGCGGGTCCGGCCCGGGCCCGCGGGGATCATCACGGGGCTGGCGTCGGTGTCCTCGCCGTACCCGGGGTCGTACCCGCCGTCGTACGCGTACGTCTCGTCCTTGGGCGCCGCGAACCACGGGCTGTGGTGCGAGCCGGGACCCTCCTGCGGGTACTGCTGCTCGAACTCGTCCTGCTGGACGAAACGGTCCTGCTGGTCGTACTCGTCCTGCCGGTCGAAACGGTCCTGCTGCTCGTACGCGTGCTGGTCGTAGGCGTCGTGCCGCTCGTGCGCGTCCTGCGGCTCGTGCGCGTCCGGCCGGGAGCGGTGGGCCCGGTCCTGCCGGAGGTCCTGCTCCTGCCGGTCCTGCGGCTGCGGGGCGTACGGGAGTTGGGGCTGCCCGGTCTCCACGGCCGCGGGCACGGGCGGCAGCAGGGCCGGCTCGATGCCCGCCGCGGCGAGGCCGGCCGGGGCGGTCTCGGCGAGCGGGACGCCGTACTTCGCCAGACGCAGCGGCATCATCGACTCGACGGGTGCCTTGCGGCGCCAGTTCCGGCCGAACCGCGCCTGGAGGCGCGCCTGGTAGATCAGCCGGTCCTGTTCGAGCTTGATGACCTGCTCGTAACTGCGCAGCTCCCACAGCTTCATCCGGCGCCACAGCTTGAAGGTGGGGACGGGGGAGAGCAGCCAGCGGGTGAGGCGGACGCCCTCCATGTGCTTGTCGGCGGTGATGTCCGCGATGCGGCCCACGGCGTGCCGTGCGGCCTCGACGGCGACGACGAACAGGATCGGGATCACCGCGTGCATGCCGGTGCCCAGCGGGTCCGGCCACGCGGCGGCGCCGTTGAAGGCGATCGTCGCCGCGGTCAGCAGCCACGCGGTCTGCCGCAGCAGCGGGAACGGGATCCGCATCCACGTCAGCAGCAGGTCCAGGGCGAGCAGGACGCAGATGCCCGCGTCGATGCCGATGGGGAAGACCAGCGAGAAGTCGCCGAAGCCCTTCTCCTCGGCGAGTTCGCGGACGGCGGCGTACGAGCCCGCGAACCCGATCGCGGCGATGAGCACGGCGCCGGCGACGACGACCCCGATGAGCACGCGGTGTGTGCGTGTCAGCTGCATTGCGGCCACCCGCGATCCCCTCCCGACTTCGACGAACCGGTTCCACTTCGGCTTCCGGCGCGGGCACAGCCTGGCACATGCCGGGCGGGCGTGTTGCGCGGGGAGGGGCCGAAGCCCGGTGTCCGCGGGGACACCGGGCTTCGGGAAAACGCCTTCACGCAGGGGAGTCCGGGCCCGGCCGGACCCAGATCAGGACTTGTCGCCGGCCTTGTCGGAGGACGATGCCGACGCCTTGGGGGACGGTGCGTCCGAGGCGTTCTCCGCGTCCCCGTCGGTGCCGACCGCGGCGACGGCCTCCTTCGCCGCCTTCTGCGCGTCCTTCAGGACATCGGAGGAGGCGGGCGTCTTGGCGCCCGCGAACCCGGCGCCGTTGTAGGTGACGCTGACGACGACGTTGCCGGTGCGCGCGACGACCGTCGCGTAGGCGAAGTCCTCCTTGGACTTCGTCAGGCCGTAGGTCACCGCGGTGGCCTGCTCGCCGAGCCCGGTCACGGGCTTGGCGTCGGTCTTCTCGGCGCCCTCGGTGGCCTGCGCCTTCGCGACCTGCTTGGTGTACTCCTCCGTGGCGCGCGCGGCGCCGCTGCCCAGCGACTGGTCGGAGTCGAAGCGGGTGTAGCCGACGTCGAGCCAGCGGTACTGGGAGCCCTTGACGCCGTTGTCGTCCAGGCCGTTCCAGGAGCAGCCGCCGCGGCTCGCGGTGTCGCTGGACCGGCCGGGAGTGCCGCCCTTGCTCTTGGCCTTCGGGACCAGGTCCTCGATCGTCTTCTTGCCGAGTGCGGTGCAGGCGTCGGGCAGCGAGGTGAACTTCGCGGGCTCGACGGCCGGCTCGGTCTTCTCCGCGCTCGGGGAGGACGAGGCGGCCGCTTCCTTGGTGTCGCCGGAGTCCGACGAGCAGCCGGCGACGACGAGCATCACCGGGACGGCGGCGCAGGCGAGTATGCGGGACAGTCGCGGGGCTGATCGGTGCATGGTTCCTTCACTCGGACGGCACGGCGGTCTCGGTCGTGCGGGCGGTCGGGTGGTGCGCGGGGCGTCGGCCGTGCGGTGCACGGCCGGTGACGCGTCTCGGGTCGTGCGTGGCGCGGCACGCCCGTGGATCGGTGCGTCGGCCGGTGGCCACGGTACGACGGACCGCGGCGGGATGCCGCCTCCGGTCCGCGGCACCGGAGGGCGCCGCGGGCCCCCGGCGGGGTCCGCGGCGGTCCGGTCACTCGCTGAGGGTCTCGGCCAGGTTCCGGGCCAGGGCCTGGGCCTTCTCCTGGAGTTCCCTGCTGTCGGGCACCTCGGTGACCAGCGCCGGCTGCTCGGTGTACTGGACGGTCACGATGACGTTCGATGTGCGGAACACCACGCTCACGGTGCGGCGCTGCGCGGTCGAACCCGCCCGGGCGAGCGCGTCGTCCAGGAACGCGGCGTCCCCGAGCCCGCCGAGCAGCCGCGGCCGGAGGTCCTCGTCCGGGCCGGCGCTCGTGGGGCCGTCGGACGGCTCGGCGGAGGGCTCTGCGGACGCGGTTCCGGCCGGGGAACCGGACGGGGTGCCGTCGGCCGGTGCGGAGGCCGCTCCGCCGGGCTTCCCGCCGGGGGCGGGTGCGGGGAGGGCGGCGGCGTCCTCCTTCTTCGCGTACACCTCACGGGCGCGGTCGTCGTCGCTCACGGCGGGGTCGTAGGAGACCACGCGCTCGAAGTCGACGGACAGGTTCCGGGAGGCGTCCGGAGCGTCCGACTTCCAGCGGCAGCCGACCTTGCGGTCCGTGTCGTAGGTGACGTTGGCCGTGCCCTCGTACACCTTGTCCTGCTGCTCCGCGGGCAGGCCGGCGGTGCCCGGCAGCAGGTCCTTGAGGGTGGCACGCGGTACGGCGCTGCAGGACTCGGGCAGCGTCCGGTACTTGCCGGGAGGCGCGGCCGTGACCGTGGGGCTGCCGGGCTTGCTGTCGGCGGCCGGGTCGTCGGCGCCGGAGCCGGCGCTGCAGCCGGCGACGAGCGCTGCGAGGAGCGCGACGCCGGGTACGTACGCCATGTGTCGCACGGTCCCAGGCTCCCTTCGGTACGAAAACGGGTTGCCGCCCGAGGGCGGCCGATGGACACAATGTGTATCGCAATCGCCGCTGTGCATGCCGGTCGGCCTCCCTATATGCCGACCTCGGCGCCAGTTTTGCGCTTTCTGTCTTTTCGGGGGAATCGAGGGGTTATGTCGTACGTAGAGGTGCCAGGTGCGAAGGTTCCCATCCGGATGTGGGCGGATCCCGCGTCGGTCGAGGACGTCGCGATGCAGCAGCTGCGGAACGTCTCGACCCTGCCCTGGATCAAGGGGCTGGCCGTCATGCCGGACGTCCACTTCGGCAAGGGCGCGACCGTCGGTTCGGTGATCGCCATGCACGGCGCGGTCTGCCCGGCGGCGGTGGGCGTGGACATCGGCTGCGGGATGTCGGCGGTGAAGACCTCGCTCACCGCCAACGACCTCCCGGGCGACCTCTCCCGGCTCCGGTCGAAGATGGAGCAGGCGATCCCGGTCGGCCGGGGGATGCACGACAGCGCGGTCGACCCGGGCCGGCTGCACGGCTTCCCGGCCGGGGGCTGGGACGACTTCTGGTCCCGCTTCGACGGGATCGCCGAGGCGGTCAGGTTCCGGCGGGACCGTGCCGCCAAGCAGATGGGGACGCTCGGGAGCGGGAACCACTTCATCGAGTTCTGCCTCGACGAGACGGGGGCGGTGTGGCTGATGCTGCACTCCGGCTCGCGGAACATCGGCAAGGAGCTCGCCGACTTCCACATCGGGCAGGCGCAGAAGCTTCCGCACAACCAGGGCCTCGTCGACCGCGACCTGGCGGTCTTCATCGCGGACACCCCGCAGATGGCGGCCTACCGCAACGACCTCTTCTGGGCGCAGGAGTACGCCAAGTACAACCGCTCGATCATGATGGGCCTCTTCCAGGACGTGGTCCGCAGGGAGTTCAAGAAGGCCGCGGTCAGATTCGATCCGGTCATCTCCTGCCACCACAACTACGTGGCGGAGGAGCGGTACGACGGCATGGACCTGCTGGTCACCCGGAAGGGCGCGATCCGTGCGGGGACGGGGGAGTTCGGCATCATCCCCGGCTCGATGGGGACCGGCTCGTACATCGTGAAGGGGCTGGGGAACGCGCGGTCGTTCAACTCCGCCTCGCACGGTGCCGGCCGCCGGATGAGCAGGAACGCGGCCAAGCGGAGGTTCTCGACGCAGGACCTGGAGGACCAGACGCGGGGCGTGGAGTGCCGTAAGGACTCCGGTGTGGTGGACGAGATCCCGGCGGCGTACAAGCCGATCGAGCAGGTCATCGATCAGCAGCGGGATCTCGTCGAGGTCGTCGCGAAGCTGAAGCAGGTCGTCTGCGTCAAGGGCTGAGGCCCCGGCGCCGCCTCAGAGCGTGCGGTGGACCTTGGAGTTGGAGGCCTGGGCGCGGGGGCGGACCACCAGGAGGTCGATGTTGACGTGGCTGGGACGGGTGACCGCCCAGGTGATCGTGTCGGCCACGTCGTCGGCGGAGAGCGGGGCGTCGACGCCCGCGTAGACCCGGGCGGCCTTCTCCGTGTCGCCGCGGAAGCGGGTGGTGGCGAACTCCTCGGTCCTGACCATGCCGGGCGCGACCTCGATCACCCGGACCGGGGTGCCGACGATCTCCAGACGGAGGGTCTCCGCCAGCACGTGCTCGCCGTGCTTGGCGGCGACGTAACCGCCGCCGCCCTCGTAGGTGGCGAGGCCCGCCGTCGAGGAGAGGATCACGACGGTGCCGTCCCCGCTCGCGGTGAGGGCCGGCAGCAGTGCCTGGGTGACGTGGAGCGTGCCGATGACGTTGGTCTCGTACATCCGGCGCCAGTCGTCCGGGTCTCCCGTGGCGACGGGGTCGGCGCCCAGCGCGCCGCCGGCGTTGTTGACGAGGACGGCCAGCGACCGGAACGCGGTGGCGAACTCGTCGACCGCCGCGCGGTCGGTGACGTCCAGGGCGTACGCCGTCGCCTGGTGCCCCGCCTCGGTGAGCTCGGTGGCCAGCGCCTCGATGCGGTCCGTGCGGCGTGCGGTGAGCACCACGCGGTATCCCGCGGCGGCCAGCTGCCGGGCGGTCGCGGCACCGATGCCGCTGCTCGCGCCGGTGACGACGGCGATGGGGGTGGCGGCCATGCGGACTCCTCGGACAGCTGATCGGTACGGGGCCAGGATAGGCGGGCGCCCCCGGCGGGGGCTCAGTGGCTGCGGGGGGCGTACATGATCACGGCCATGCCGGCCAGGCAGATCAGGGCGCCGGTCACGTCCCAGCGGTCCGGGCGGTAGCCGTCGGCCACCATGCCCCAGGCGATCGAACCGGCGACGAACACCCCGCCGTACGCCGCGAGGATGCGGCCGAAGTCGCCGTCCGGCTGGAGCGTGGCCACGAACCCGTACGCACCGAGGGCGATGACGCCCGCACCGATCCAGATCCAGCCGCGGTGCTCGCGCACGCCCTGCCAGACGAGCCAGGCTCCTCCGATCTCGAAGAGCGCGGCGACGGCGAAAAGGGCGATGGAGCGGGCGAGGAGCATGGGGTCAGCGTGCCACGGGGGTGGGGGCGTGCCTGCCCGGGGCCCCGGCCCCCGCGACGGCGGGCGAGGTCCGGACGGGGGGCCGCGGCGCGAGGGTGGTCACGGTGCCGGCGGAGGGTGCGGGTGGGCCGTGCGGGTGGGGAGGAGCGCGGCGAACCGGTCATCAAATAGGGATGATTGGTGCCTTTCGGTAGGTTCGGCCTATGCGACTGACGCGTAGAGCAGGACTCGAGGTGCCCGCCGTCGCGGCGGTGGTGGCGGCCGTGGTGCTGGGCCCGGGGCTGTCCGCCGTGGCGGAACCGGCCTCCCGGGCGGTCGCCGCCCCGGAGGCCGGTCGGTCGGTGTCCCGGGCGGTCGCCCCGGAGGCCGACGTGGCCCATCACGGCCGTATCTCGCTCCGGGAGGGGCGGATCGAGGTCCGGCTGCGGACCGGGAACCGGGGGCCGTCGCCGCTCGCCGACGCGACGGTCCGGCTGCGCTTCTCCGCACCGCTCGCGTCCTGGCAGCCGCTGCCCGGGGGCTGCCTGCGCGCTGACAGCCGGACGGTGCTGTGCGGGACCGGTCCGCTGCGGGTGGCCGAAGCCGCCCGCCGCACCGCCCTGGAGCTGCGCCTCACCGGCCGCCCGGCCGAGGTGACGGTCCGGGTGGACACCCTGTGGAACGGCGGCGCGAGCGACCGCAACCGGCGGAACGACGCGCACGAGGTGCTGGTCCTCTCCACGGGGGACGCGTACGCCTTCTGACGCCGGGTGGTGCGGGCGGTGTGGCTCCGGGCCGGGCGGTCCGGGCGGTGCGGGTGGTGCGCTCCGGGCCGGGCGGGATGGAGGGCGCGGGCGGTGCGAGCCGGTTCGGGCGGTGTGCTCCGCTCCGGGCCGGGCGGGCCCGGCCGGTGACCTCAGGCGGGCGGCGCCTGGCCTCCCGTCCCGCCGAACATGCGCACGGCCTCCTCCACGACGGCCTCCAGGCGGGCGTGGTGGGCACCCCGCCAGTACACCCGCCCGCAGGCGGTGCACTGCGCGAAGACGTCGTAGGACGCCCGGGTGCCCTGTTCCAGCCGGGTGCTCACGGAGTCCTTGTCCGCCTGCGCCAGCTCCCCGTTGCAGGCCGTGCAGCGGGTCCACGGCGCGAGTGCCGGGGCGAAGCGGCCCAGGACGTCGCGGAGCTGCTCGTCGGGCCGGTCGCTGTAGACGTACGCCCCCGCCCAGATCTCCCTGCGCCGGAGCAGCCCCCGGTCGCGGGAGAGCAGGACGCGCCGCTGCCGTGCCGAGAGGGCGGCCAGCGCGGGGTCGCCGAGGTCCTCGCTCTCGTACGCGGCGTCCACGCCCAGCAGCCGCAGCCGCCGGGCGAGCGTGCCCAGGTGGACGTCGAGCAGGAAGCGCAGCGGCGCGCCGGGGACCTGCTGGGGGCGCCGCACCGCCCGCACCTCGACCCGTTCACCCGCCCCGGGGACGTGGGACACCGGCGCGGGACGGCCGTCGACGAGGATCTGCCCGGCCTCGGTGAGCGGGATGCCGAGGGACTCCACGACGTGCCCCAGGGTCGACGAGCCGTCCGTGGTGACGGCGGTGCGTCCGTGCCGGCGGTCGTGGGTGACGAAGAGCCGCAGTTCCGGGGCTACTTCGAGGGTGATCTCGGGTCCGTTCACCCGGTCAGGATGCCACCGCGCCGGAGGGTCGTGCCGGTCAGGCGTCCGGCGGTGCGCTCCGGTCCAGCCGGGTGCGCAGGGTCCGGGCGAACTCCTCCGCGCGCGCCAGCTGGATCCGCAGCCGGTCGACCTGCTCGTTCGCCGACCGTTCGTACGCGCGCACCCGCTCCAGCAGGCCGTCGCGCTCGTCCTGCCCGGTCTCCCCGCCGGCGTCGAGGCGGTCGACCGCGTCCAGCAGGTCCCGCATCTGGTCCAGGGTGAAGCCGAGCGGCTTCATCCGGCGGATGACCGTCAGCCGGGCGACGTCGGCCTCGGTGTAGAGCCGGAACCCGCCGCGGGAGCGGGCCGAGGGGATCACGAGGCCGGCCTCCTCGTAGTGCCGGATGGTGCGCAGGGACAGCTCGGTGCGCGCGGCGACCTCGCCGATCTGCATGTGCTCGCCGTCCATGGGCCCTCTCCGCTCCCGCCGTGACCACAGGAGGACGGCGTCTCCATCCCTACCCTAACGTTAGGGTAGAGTTGCTCGGCGCCGGGCCGGGGCACCGCACCCGGCGTCCCGGGGCCGACGGCGCCTCCGGCGCGCCCGGTGGCCCGTGCGAGCGGGCCGGTCCGCCCGCCTCCGGCCGCGTACCCGGCGGCGGCCCGCACGGTCCGCCCCCTATCTTCGCCGCCCGCAGCCGCGGGCGGTCCGCGGGACGCCCTCCGGCCTCCGCGGCCTCCGCACTCCCGGTCCGCCGGGCTGCCCGAGTACGACAGGTCACGTCTCCCTTGTCTTCATCCGTACCGTCCCCGGCCGGCCTGCTGCGCGGTCTCCGGCCGTCCTGGCTGTCCCCGAAGGTCTTCCGCACGGAGGTCCTGGCCGGTCTCGTCGTGGGGCTCGCCCTGATCCCCGAGGCGATCTCGTTCTCGATCATCGCCGGGGTCGATCCGGCCGTCGGGCTGTCCGCCGCCTTCACCATGGCCGTCGTCATCTCCGTCGTCGGCGGCAGGCCCGCGATGATCTCCGCCGCGACCGGCGCGGTCGCCCTGGTCATCGCCCCGCTCAACCGGGAGCACGGCTTCGGCTACCTCGTCGCCGGGGTCATCCTGGGCGGGATCTTCCAGGTCGTCCTCGGTGCGCTCGGTGTCGCCGGGCTGATGCGGTTCGTGCCGCGCAGCGTGATGGTCGGCTTCGTCAACGCGCTCGCGATCCTGGTCTTCATGGGCCAGGTCCCCGAGCTGACCGACGTCCCCTGGCCGGTGTACCCCCTGGTCGTCGGCGGGCTGGTCCTGATGGTCCTGTTCCCGCGGATCACCCGGGCCGTCCCGGCCCCCCTGGTCTCCATCGCCATCCTGACGGCGATCACCGTCGCCGCCGGCATCGCGGTGCCGACGGTCGGGGACAAGGGCGAACTGCCCTCGGCCCTGCCGGTGCCGGGCCTGCCCGACGTGCCGTTCACCCTGGACACCCTGACGACCGTCGCCCCCTACGCGCTGGCGATGGCGCTGGTCGGCCTGATGGAGTCGCTGATGACGGCGAAGCTGGTCGACGAGATCACCGACACCCGCTCCGGCAAGACCCGCGAGTCGATCGGCCAGGGCGTCGCCAACATCGTCACCGGCTTCTTCGGCGGCATGGGCGGCTGCGCCATGATCGGCCAGACCATGATCAACGTGAAGGTCTCCGGGGCCCGTACCCGGCTGTCCACCTTCTCCGCGGGCGTCTTCCTGATGGTGCTGTGCATCGCGTTCGGGCCGCTGGTCTCCCGCATCCCGATGGCGGCCCTTGTCGCGGTCATGGTCATGGTGTGCTTCGCGACCTTCGACTGGCACTCCGTCGCGCCCGGGACGCTCAGGCGGATGCCGGCCGGCGAGATCGTGGTGATGGTCGTCACGGTCGCCTGTGTGGTCGCCACCGAGAACCTCGCCGTCGGTGTCGTCGTCGGCTCGGTCACCGCCATGGTGATCTTCGCCCGGCGGGTCGCACACCTGGCCGACGTCACGTCCGTCACCGACGCGGACGGCGGCCGGATCGTCTACTCCGTCTCCGGGGAGCTCTTCTTCGCCTCGTCCAACGACCTGGTCGGCCGGTTCGACTACGCGGCCGACCCCCGGTCCGTCGTCATCGACCTGACCTCGGCACACATCTGGGACGCCTCCTCGGTCGCGACGCTGGACGCCATCACCACGAAGTACGAACAGCGCGGGAAGAGCGTCGAGATCACCGGTCTGAACGAGCGGAGCGCCGATCTCCACGGGGCCCTCAGCGGCCGGCTCGCCGGCGGCTCCTGACCGGCCGGGGAGCGTCGGCCGGTGTGCCCGGGAGATGCGCCGGGAGGGGATGCGGCGGTTCCGTCCGGAACCGGGGGGTGCGGACGGTATCAGGTCATACGTGCGATCTGTGTCCGTGGCGTGAAGCTCTCCGGGAGAGATGGCGCACACGCAGTTCCCCGGCCGCCCCGGGGTAGGGGGGTGGGTTGCCATCCATGCCTCGGCTAGGCAATGGTTGCCGGAGGGAAAGTACTTTTCGTCCAGTCGGAAGGTGGTGCGACTCGCCCCGGGCGGGTCCCCCCTCATGGCTCCTCTGAAGGAACACATCGCCACGAAGACTCAGCAACGGTCCGGCTCCGACCTGTGGGGCCCGGCCCCGTACGCCGTGATCGTCGTCGACGGAGCCGGAACGGTCCGCGACCTCAATCCGGCCGCCGCCGCGCTGCTGGAGGGTGCCGTTCCGGGCGTCGCGCTGGCGGACGCGGTGCCGTCCTGGCTCGCGCGGGCCCACGAGGCGGTGGTGAAGCCGGCCCCCGTCACCGGGCGGCCTGCGGAGGCGGCACCCGCCCACGAGGACGCGGCGGATCCCGTCGCCGTCCCCGCCGACGCCGCGGCGCCGCGCTTCCGCGGGCCGATCGGCGAGCGGAGCTTCGAGGCGCACCCGGCCCCGAAGGCGGACGGTGACGTGGTCTGGTGGCTGACCGACGACACCGACCGGCGGCTCGTCGAGGAAGAGCTGGCCACCGAGCGGGAGCGCACCGCCTTCCTGGCGGAGGCCTCGAACGTGCTCCTGGCCTCGCTGAACACCGACCGCTGCATGCACGTCACCGCCCAGCTCGCCTCCCGGTACCTCGCCGAGGCCGCCGTCGTCATCGTGCCCGCCGCGGGACGGAAGCTGCCCATGACCTACGCGGTCGAGGGCGGGGCGGCGGTCCGCCGCACGGTGACCGCCGACACCTCCCTGGTGCCCGGTCTGAGCGAGGCGCTCCAGGGCTTCCCGCCCGTGCCCTCGCGGTGGATCGACCCGGCCGCGCTGCCGGACTGGCTCATCCCCGATGGCTTCTCCGGCACCGTCGGGTCGGCCGCCGTCACCCCGCTGCCGGGGCACGGCGTCCCGGCGGGCGTCCTGGTGCTGCTGCGCAACACGGATTCCAAGGAGTTCAACGAGAACGAGGAGATCTTCGCCCGGCTGTTCGCCGCGCGGGCCGGGGCCGCCCTGTCCGCCGCGCGGCTGTACGCGGAGCAGAGCGACATAACGCGCACCCTCATGCGCGACCTCCTGCCGCCCCGGCTGACCCGGGTCAACGGTGTCGAGTTCGCCGGCGGGTACCAGCCCGCCGCGGCGCGGGACCGGGTCGGCGGTGACTTCTACGACGTCCACCCGGGCGGCACCCCGGAGGAGGAGTCCCTGGCGGTGCTCGGGGACGTGTGCGGCAAGGGCCTGGACGCTGCCGTGCTCACCGGCAAGATCCGCAACACGCTCCAGGCGCTGACGCCGATGGCGGGCGACCACGAGGGCATGCTGCGGCTGCTCAACGGGGCACTCCTCACCTCCCACCACACCCGCTTCGCGACCCTGGTGCTGGCCTCCGTCCTGCGCGAGGGGAACCGGGTGCGCCTGCGCCTCACCTCGGCGGGCCACCCCGCGCCCCTGGTGATCCGCAACGACGGCCGGGTCGACGAGATCGACACCCGCGGGACCCTGGTCGGTGCGCTGCCCCACATCGAGGCGCGCACCGTGGAGACCGAGCTGCTCCCCGGGGAGACGTGCCTGCTCTACACCGACGGCGTCACCGAGGCCCGCGGAGGCCCCCTCGGCGACGAGCTGTTCGGTGAGGAGCGGCTGATGCGGATCATCGGGGAGTGCGCCGGCATGCCGGGCGCGGCCGTGGTCGAGCGCGTGCAGATGCTCGCGTCCCAGTGGCTCCAGGACGGCCGGCACGACGACATGGCGCTCGTCGCGATCACCGCCCCGCCGACCACCCACCTCAGTGCGGTGGACGGCCACACCCGGGGCAGGTACACGCAATGAGTGCAGACACCCTCGCCGCGCCCGACGCGCGCGCTCTCCAGGACCGGTTGTGGACCGCGGTGACCGACCGGGACGAGCACGCGGCCGCCGCGGTGCTCTTCTCGGCGCTGGACGCCGGGATCGACGCCGAGACCGCGCTGCTGGACGTCATCGCCCCCGTACAGGCACGGGTCGGTGCCGAGTGGGCGGCCAACCGTCTCAGCGTGGCGCAGGAGCACGCCGCGAGCGCCATAGCGGAGCGGGTCATCGCCGCCCTCGCCCACCATCCGGCCGTCCGCACCACCCCGCGGCTGGGCCGGGTCACCGTGGCCTGTGTGGACCAGGAGTGGCACGTGCTGCCGGCCCGTCTGCTGGCCGAGGTCCTCACACTCCGTGGGTGGCGGGTCGACTTCCTCGGCGCCCAGGTGCCCACACCCCACCTCATCGGACACCTGCACAGCACCGGTGCCGACGTGGTCGCGCTGTCCTCCTCGATCCCGACCCGGCTGCCCACCGCGCACGCGGCCGTCACCGCCTGCCAGGCGGTGGGGGTGCCCGTGCTGGCGGGCGGGGCGGCCTTCGGGCGCGACGGGCGGTACGCGCTCCGGCTGGGAGCGGACGCCTGGGCACCCGACGCCCGGTCCGCCGCACGCCGCCTGGCGGACGGCATCCCGGCGCCGGTGCCGGCCGACGGCCGGCAGCAGATAGACGATCTGCCGCATCTGAGCGACCAGGAGTACACCCTCGTCGTGCGCAGCAGACCGCAGCTCGTGCGGGAGGTGCTGGCCCAGTTGGAGAGCCGCTTCCCCGCGGCGGCTTCCTACACGGAGCAGCAGCGCGAGCACACCGCCCAGGACGTCGCCCACATCGTCGAATACCTGGGCGTGGCCCTGTACATGGACGACGACGAGCTCTTCACCGGCTTCCTGGCGTGGACCGCGGGCATCCTGGAGGCCCGGCGGGTTCCGGCCGCCTCGCTGCGACCGGTCCTCGACGTCCTGGGAACGGAGCTCAAGGACTTCCCCCGATCAACTCGGCTGCTCGGCGCGGCGCGTACCGTCCTGGACGCCCGCACGGCAGCCGTCGGCAACAACCCCGGAGCCTCGGATGACCGATCTGTCCTGTCCGCCCTTCACCCTGGACGTTGAAGCCCGCCCCGGTGTCGTACGTCTCGGTCTCGTCGGTGACCTGGACTACGACACCAGTGAACAGCTCGTCGAACGGGCCGAGGGGTGCCTCGCCGCCGGCTCCGCGCCGCAGGCCCTCGTCCTGGACTGCTCCCGGCTGCGGATGTGCGACTCCAGCGGTGTCTCCGCCCTGCTGCTGATCCACCGGGGCACGGAGGCCCGCGGCGTCGTGCTGCACCTGGAGGGTGCGCCGGACTTCCTGCGCAGGACCCTGGACGTCACCGGGACCGGGCACCTCTTCGTCCTCGACGGCGCCGTCGTCGGGGGCGAGCGCGCGCAGGACGGCCCGCCGCCCGCCGGTGACGTCTACCGCTCCTCACCGCCGCCCGCTCCCTCCGGCTGAGGCGACGCCGCGTCAGCCGGGAGGAGCGGGCGGCGGTCAGGAGACGGCCGGCGGTTCGCCGAGCGCCGCGTCGAGCGTGGGGTAGCTCCGGATCACCCGGTCGACGCCCGCGGTCCGCAGCAGCCGGGTCACGACCGCCTGCGGCGCCGCGACGCGCAGCTCCGTCCGCCGGTGCACGTCGATCAGGAGGCTGAGGAACGACGAGTCGGCGAAGGTGACCGCGGACGCGTCCAGGACGACGACCTCGTGCCCGGCCACGGCCTGCCACAGGGCGATGAACAACGGGTCGATGCTGTCGCAGTCGAGGTCGCCCTGTGCGCGGACGACCCAGATGCCGTTGACCTCGCCCTCGGCCGCCACCACGGGCGGGCCGGCCGGCGCGGAGTTGTCGAGGGGCTCGCGGACCATGCGGGGATTATGTCAACCAGCGGCGTCCGCCGGTGTGCACGCGCCGGGCACCGGCCGCCGCCGGAGCGGAGTCCGGGAGTCCGCGGCCGGGCGGACCGGTCGGGACCGCCCGCGGGCCCGCGGCGCCGCTCAGGTGAGGGCGACCAGCGCCACGATGTTCTTGCCGCCCGGGAGGTAGGTGATGGACACCTGCCGCGCCAGACGGCGCACCAGGAGCCAGCCGTAGCCGCCGATGGACGCGGCGGCCGGATCGCGCTCGGAGGTGACCGGCGCCCGGGTGCTGGCGTCGGCGACGGTGAGGAGGAGGCCGTCGTCGGTGATCTCCGCGGTGAAGCCGGTGAGCCCGCCGCCGTGCCTGACCGCGTTGGTCACCAGCTCCGAGGTGACCAGCAGCGCGTCGGCCACCACGACGTCGGCGGGGGCCTCCCCGCCGAGCGCGCAGAACTCCGCCTCCAGGAGCCGGGTGACCACGTCACGGGCGGCAGCGGCGTTCTGCGGAACGGCGGGCACAGGCGCCGTGTCCACCGGCTCCGGCGGAGCGGATGGACCGGCGGCCCTGTCCGGCCCGCCCGTCGGGCTCGCGCCGTCCGTCAGCACTTCTCGTTCCCCGTTCATTACCCTCTGCGCCTGCCCGGTCGGGCCCGGGCCACACTCCCCGGCGGGGGGCAGGCCGCCGGGCCGTGCGTCCCGCGGGCGGTCAGCATCGCAACGCCGCGTCCACCGAGTCGGCGAACGTGAAGGCGCCGAGCGTGCCCGAGACCTCGAAGAGCCTGCGCACACCCGCCTCCAGCGGTCCGGCCAGCACCAGCGGCACTCCGGCGCCGTCGTGGCGCCGCTGCGCGTTCAGCAGGGCGTGCAGGGCCGTCGAGTCGGCGAAGTCCAGCCGGGACAGGTCGGCCACCGTGAGCCGTCCACCGCCCCCGGCGGCCCGCTCCAGCGCGTCGACGAGACCGGAGGGGCCCGACCACCCGTCCAGGCTCCCCCGGACACGGATCAGAACGACACCGTCGTCCGTGGTCTCCACGACCACGTGCAGTTCATCAGCCGTCATGCGTCATATGTTCCTACATCGCCGGAACGGAGTGACGCGCGGACCCGGCATCGGGTCCGGGTGCGGCCGTCACGGCGCCCTCCGGCCGGTGGTGCGGGCCTGCGCCGCCGCGTCAGGGCCACACCAGGCAGTACGCCTGGTGGCCCGCGTCGTGCAGCCGGTGGGAGAAGTCCTGCCACTCGTGGAGCAGCTGGTAGACGTTGAACGCGTCACGCGGGCCGCCGCGGTCCGGGACCGTGGACCAGATGAAGGCCGCCGCGCCGACCGATTCCTCGCCGACGTCCCGCAGCGGGTCGACCACCGTCATCGGCAGCTTGACCACGGCGTAGTCGGGGTGCAGCACGACCAGCTCCAGCGGGGGCACCTTGTTCAGGGGTATGCCCTGTATGCCGGTGAGGACCATGGCCGCCACGGTCTCGGGCTTGATCTTGCTGAACATGCCGCCCATGCCGAGCTCGTCGCCGCCCAGCTCCTCCGGGCGCATGGAGATCGGCACACGTGCGGCGGTGGCCCCGTCGGGGGCACCGAAGTACTTGTAGGTCACCCCCACCCTTCCACCGCTCCTGCTCCCCTGACCGTCGACGCCGTCCGCCGGTGCGTCCCGTGCGCGTCCGGCCTCGCGCTCGGCGTCGCGTTCGGCCCTGCGCCGGTGCCGCCCTCGCCGGGCAGGCTCGGGCCCCAGGTCGTCGGTCCCTTCGCCCACTCCGCCACCGCGATGCATATCTCATCCACCCGACTACTTCTTAGGAGACACAGCCCCGCCGCGCAACCCGATCATCGTCAGTGACCTCCCCCACGGGCGTGCGGTGAAACACCTGTCCGCAAGACCGTCCACGCCTCTGACACCATGGCATGGGTGAGCTTTCCCTGTGACGCCCCAGTTTTGCAGACGCGAGGAGACTGACGCCCTTTCGTTGTACGAGCCTCATACGGGGGGAGCGCGCTCCCTGCTCACCGGCGGCCGGAATTCCGGCCGGGCCCCCCGACCCCCGATTCGCAGATCAGGACCAAAGTGGCGTATTCATACGAAGCCCCAGTTTCACAGACGCTGTTCGACCGTGCGTCCCAGGTGACGCCAGGCGGCGTCAACTCCCCGGTGCGCGCCTTCCGCGCGGTGGGCGGCGTGCCACGGTTCATGGTGTCCGGTACGGGTCCGTACCTCACCGACGCCGACGGCCGTGAGTACGTCGACCTCGTGTGTTCGTGGGGGCCGATGATCCTCGGTCACGCGCACCCCGAGGTCACCGCGGCCGTCCAGGAGGCGGTGGCCCGGGGGACCTCGTTCGGTACGCCCGGTGAGGGCGAGGTCGCGCTCGCCGAGGAGATCGTGGCCCGGATCGAGCCGGTGGAGCAGGTGCGCCTGGTGTCGTCCGGCACCGAGGCGACGATGTCCGCGATCCGGCTCGCCCGCGGGTTCACCGGGCGCGCCAAGGTCGTGAAGTTCGCCGGGTGTTACCACGGTCACGTCGACGCGCTGCTGGCCGCCGCCGGCTCCGGGGTCGCCACCTTCGGACTGCCCGACACCCCCGGGGTGACCGGGGCGCAGGCGGGCGACACGATCGTGCTGCCGTACAACGACCTGGAGGCCGTGCGCGCCGCGTTCGCCGCGCAGCCCGGGGAGATCGCCTGTGTGATCACCGAGGCGTCGCCGGGCAACATGGGCGTCGTGCCGCCCCTGGACGGGTTCAACGCCGGGCTGAAGGAGATCTGCGCGGCCGACGGCGCGCTGTACATCTCCGACGAGGTGATGACCGGATTCCGTACGTCGAAGGCCGGCTGGTACGGCGTCGACGGGGTGCGGCCGGACCTGATGACCTTCGGCAAGGTCATGGGCGGCGGCTTCCCGGCCGCGGCCTTCGGCGGCCGTGCCGACGTGATGGCCCACCTGGCCCCGGCCGGCCCGGTCTACCAGGCGGGCACCCTGTCCGGGAACCCGGTCGCCACCGCGGCCGGCCTCGCCCAGCTGCGGCTGCTCGACGACGCCGCGTACACCAGGCTCGACGCGGTCTCCGCGGAGCTGCGCGGACTCGTGGGGGAGGCGCTCACCAAGGAGGGCGTCGCGCACACGGTGTCGGCGGCGAGCACCATGTTCTCCGTCTTCTTCGCCGACGAGCCCGTCCGCGACTACGAGGGCGCCAGGAAGCAGGACGTCTTCCGCTTCACCGCGTTCTTCCACTCGATGCTGGAGCAGGGCGTGTATCTGCCGCCCTCCGCCTTCGAGTCCTGGTTCGTCTCGACCGCCCATGACAACCAGGCGCTGGAGCGGGTCGCCGCCGCGCTCCCCGCCGCCGCCCGCGCCGCATCGGAGGCCGTCGCATGAGCGAGAACACCGGACAGACCGGCACCGGGACCGCCGGCGGCGGGGCGAAGGACATCACCGTCGTCCACCTGATGCGCCACGGCGAGGTGCACAACCCGGAGGGCGTGCTCTACGGGCGCCGCCCCGGCTACAGCCTCTCCGAGCTCGGCCGCCGGATGGCCGACCGGGTCGCCGAGCACCTGGAGAAGCGCGACATCACCCATGTCGTGGCCTCCCCGCTGGAGCGCGCCCAGGAGACCGCCACGCCGGTCGCCGCGTCGCACGGCGTGGACCTGGCCACCGACGCGCGGCTGATCGAGGCCGCCAACGTCTTCGAGGGCAAGACCTTCGGGGTCGGGGACGGCGCGCTGCGCAAGCCCGAGAACTGGAAGCACCTCACCAACCCCTTCAAGCCGTCCTGGGGCGAGCCGTACGTCGAGCAGGTCGTGCGGATGATGGGTGCGCTGGATGCGGCGCGTGACGCCGCGCGCGGGCACGAGGCGGTCTGCGTCAGCCACCAGCTGCCGATCTGGATCGTGCGGAGCTTCGTGGAGCGGCGCAGGCTGTGGCACGACCCGCGCAAGCGGCAGTGCACCCTGGCCTCGCTGACGAGCTTCACGTACCAGGGGGACACGATCGTGTCCGTCGGGTACACCGAGCCCGCCCGGGACCTGGTGCCGGCGCATCTGCTCGCGGGCGCGAAGCCGGTGAAGGGGCAGTCGAAGGCGTTCGGCGCGTAGCCGTCCGGCCGCCGCCGGGCCGGTCCCGTACGCCGCGCACCCGTCCGGTGCGCGGCGCCCGCCCGGCGGGTGGGGCGCCTGTCCGAGTGGGTTCATGTAACAACTTTCGTGACGGCCGACGGAACCCCCGTGTTGTTTTCCTCATCTAAGCCATCGCCAGTTTGTATGGCAATGAGCTAATACGACCGCAGATGGGGACGCTATGCGTGAAATCAACCGAAGGGGCCTGCTCGGGGCCGGACTCGGAGCCGCAGCCGCACTCACGATGACCGGCTGCGGCTCCCTCGGGTCATCGGACGGCGGACGGCCGGAGACCGAGAAGGGCGGCAACGGCGGCAAGCCGACGTCCGGGACCGGCGGCGGGACTCCCGAGAACCACGTCAGGCTGATCGGCGACGGTTCCACGGCGGACACCGGAAAGCAGCCGCACCAGCCGGCCGCGCCCGTGCCGCTGGAGCCCGGCCAGACGCCTCCGCAGTTCGTGATCTTTTCCTGGGACGGGGCGGGCGAGGTCGGCAACGGGCTCTTCCCGCGCTTTCTGGAACTCGCCCAGGAACACGACGCGGCGATGACCTTCTTCCTCTCCGGGCTCTATGTGCTGCCCGAGTCGAAGAAGTCCCTCTACCGGCCGCCCAACAACCCCCGGGGCGCCTCCGACATCGGCTATCTCAGCGACGACCACATCAAGCAGACGCTGAAGTACGTCCGGCAGGCCTGGCTCGACGGGCACGAGATCGGCACCCATTTCAACGGGCATTTCTGCGGCGGTTCCGGATCGGTCGGCGACTGGACGTCCGAGCAATGGCGGAGCGAGATCGACCAGGCTGTGGCGTTCGTCACCGAATGGCGGACGAACACCGGCTGGGAGGACGTCGATCCGCTGCCTTTCGACTACCGCAAGGAACTGGTCGGCGGCCGCACGCCCTGCCTCCTCGGCCAGGACAACCTCCTCCCCACCGCGAAGCAGCTGGGCTGGCGCTACGACGCGAGTTCGCCGGGCGGCAGCCAGATGTGGCCGGTGAAGCGCCAGGGCGTCTGGGACCTGCCGCTGCAGGCCGTCCCGTTCCCCGGCCACACCTTCGAGGTCCTCTCGATGGACTACAACATCCTCGCCAACCAGTCGCAGAATTCGACCAAGGGCATGCCGTCCCGCTATCCCGGGTGGCGCACCCAGGCCACCGAGGCGTACATCGCGGGATTCGACCGCGCCTACGAGACGAACCGCGCGCCCTTCTACATCGGAAACCACTTCGAGGAGTGGAACGGCGGCATCTACATGGACGCCGTGGAGGACGCGCTCAAACACATCGCGGGCAAGCCGGATGTGCGCCTCGTCTCGTTCCGGCAGTTCGTCGACTGGCTCGACGCACAGGATCCGGCGGTGCTCGCGAAGCTCCGTTCGCTCCAGGTCGGGCAGTCTCCCGAAGGCGGCTGGAACTCCTTCTTCAAGCAGGCCTGACAAGGGGCTTCACGGGCACCGAGGGGGGTGCGCAAGATCCCTGGAACTGCCATGCGAAACTTTTCACATGAGCACTGGCCGCGCACCCCGACGCCGCTTCACCCTGCTCACCGCCACCGCTGTGGCCGGTGTGCTGACCCTGTCCGCATGCGGTGGGGACGGCGGCCGGGCGGGCGGTGGCGGCAACACGAACTTCGTCACCGGCAGTGGCGGGATCTCCACGGTCGCCCGGGGCGAGCGCACCGACGCGCCGAAGCTGGCGGGCCCGACCCTGGACGGCGCGCAGCTCGACCTGGCCGACTACCGGGGCAAGGTCGTCGTCCTGAACTTCTGGGGATCGTGGTGCGGCCCCTGCCGCGCGGAGGCGAAGCACTTCGTGAAGGTCTCCGAGGAGATGAAGGACCAGGGCGTCCAGTTCGTCGGCGTCAACACCCGTGACCCCCAGAAGTCCCTGGCGGTCAGCTTCGAGAAGGACTTCGGGGTCACCTACCCGAGCCTCTACGACCCGACCGGGAAGCAGCTCCTGCGCTTCCCGAAGGGCACCCTGAACCCGAAGGCCATCCCGTCGACCGTGGTCGTCGACCGGGAGGGCAAGCTCGCGGCCCGTTCGCTCGCCGCGCTCGACGCGACGAAGCTGCGCGAGATGATCGACCCGCTGGTCGCAGAGAAGTGACCCCCGTGCTCCAGCTGGCCGCGGCCACCGGCGGAAACGAGACGGTGGCCGGCGGGGCGCTCATAGTGGCCCTGCCCATCGCCCTGCTCGGCGGGCTCGTCTCCTTCTTCTCACCGTGCGTCCTGCCCCTGGTGCCGGGCTACCTGAGCTACGTCACCGGGGTCAGCGGCGCCGACCTCGCCGAGAGCAGCAGGGGCAGGACCGTCGCCGGCGCCTTCCTCTTCGTCCTCGGCTTCACCGCCGTGTTCGTGTCCGGCGGTGCGCTCTTCGGCTTCTTCGGCCAGACGCTCCAGGAGTACAGCGGGACGCTCTCCAAGGTCCTCGGCGCCCTGATGATCCTCATGGGGGTCTTCTTCATGGGCCTCCTGCCCTGGATGACGCAGCGCGAGTTCCGCATCCACAAGCGGCCGGTGAGCGGCCTCACGGGAGCACCGCTGCTCGGGGCCCTCTTCGGCATCGGCTGGACACCCTGCCTCGGCCCGACGCTCGCCTCCGTCAACGCGCTGGCCTTCGACCAGGCGACCGCCGGGCGCGGGGCTGTCCTGTCGGTGGCGTACTGCCTCGGGCTCGGCGTCCCCTTCGTCCTGGCGGCCGTCGCGTTCCGCCGGGCGCTCGGCGCGTTCGGCTGGGTCAAGCGCCACTACGCATGGGTCATGCGGATCGGCGGCGGCATGATGATCGCGACCGGTGTCCTCCTGCTGACGGGCGCGTGGGACGTGCTCATCCAGGAGATGCAGGTCTGGTCCAACGGCTTCACTGTGGGGATCTGAGTCCATGAGCAACACGCACACCACGGACGAGCGCGACCTCGGCCGGGCCGGGGAGCAGCTCTCCACCGCCCCGCGCGAGGAGTCCGCCGCCGCCCTGCCCTCGATGGGCGTGACCGGCTGGGCCCGCTGGTTCTGGCGGCAGCTCACCTCGATGCGGGTCGCGCTGATCCTGCTGTTCCTGCTGTCGCTCGGCGCCATCCCCGGCTCGCTGATCCCACAGAACAGCGTGGACGAACTGAAGGTGCAGACCTTCAAGGAGGCCCACACCACCGTCAGCCCGGTCTACGAGAAGCTCCAGCTCTTCGACGTCTACAGCTCTGTGTGGTTCTCCGCGATCTACATCCTGCTGTTCGTCTCGCTGATCGGCTGCATCATCCCGCGCACCTGGCAGTTCGTCGGACAGCTGCGCGGCCGCCCGCCGGGCGCGCCGAAGAAGCTGACCCGGCTGCCCGCGTACACCACCTGGCGCACCGACGCCGACCCCGAGCGGGTCCGCGGCGCCGCGCTCGCCCTGCTGCGCGGGCGGCGCTTCCGCTCGCACGTCGTCGGCGACGCGGTGTCTGCCGAGAAGGGCTATCTGCGGGAGACCGGGAACCTCATCTTCCACATCGCGCTCATCGTGATGCTGGTCGCGTTCGCCGGGGGACAGCTCTTCAAGTCCGAGGGCGGCAAGCTGGTCGTCGAGGGCGACGGGTTCGCCAACACCATCACCCAGTACGACGACTTCAAGTCCGGCTCGCTCTTCGACGACGACGACCTCACCCCCTTCAGCTTCGACCTCCAGGACTTCGTCGGCACGTACGAGCGGAGCGGTCCACAGCGCGGGACCCCGCGCACCTACGAGGCCCGGGTGACGTACGCCGAGGGCGCGGACGGGGCGACGAAGAAGAAGGTCATCGAGGTCAACAAGCCGCTCGTCGTCGACGGTACGAAGGTCTACCTCAACGCGCACGGCTACGCCCCGGTCATCTCGGTCAAGGACGGCAGGGGCAAGGAGGTCTACCGGAGCGCGGTGCCGCTGCTGCCGATCGACAACAACGTCACCTCGACCGGTGCGATCAAGGTGATGGACGGCTACAAGGACAAGAACGGCAAGAAGTCCCAGCTGGGCTTCCAGGCGTTCTTCGTGCCGACGTTCGCCGGCGACGGCCAGGGCACGATGTTCTCGCAGTACCCCGGCCTCGACTACCCGGTCCTCGCGCTCAACGGCTACCACGGCAGCCTGGGCGTGGACTCCGGGCTGCCGCAGAACGTCTACCAGCTCGACACGTCCAAGATGAAGGAATTCAAGGACAGCAACGGGGACAAGCTGAAGAAGCGGCTGCGCCCGGGGGAGACCATGAAGCTCCCCGACGGCGCGGGGTCGGTCACCTTCGAGAGCGTCGAGGAGTGGGCCAGCTTCCAGATCTCGCGCCAGCCCGCCAGCGGCTGGGCGCTCACCGGCGCCGTCGCGGCCGTCATCGGGCTCGCCGGCTCGCTCTTCATCCAGCGCCGCCGGGTGTGGGTGCGGGCCGTGCGGGGCGCGGACGGCGTCACGGTCGTCGAGATGGCGGGCCTGGGCCGCAGCGAGTCCGCGAGACTTCCCGAGGAGCTGTCGGACCTGGCGGCGGCCCTCCACACCGAGACGCCGAGCACGTCCCAACCCGAGCCTGAACCACCCTCCGAAGAACCTGCCGAAGGGGCTGAGAAGTGAATCTCGCCGCCGCAACCAACGAGAATCTGGCGAACATCAGCAACACGCTGATCTACTCGTCGATGGCCGTCTACACCCTGGCCTTCTTCGCGCACATCGCGGAGTGGGTGTTCGGCAGCCGAAGCAAGGTCGGTCGTACGGCCGCCGCGCTCAAGAAGGACTCGGCCGCCGGCGGTTCCGCGGTGAAGGCGCAGGTCGCGCAGGGGGGCGGCACCGCCGTGCTGGAGCGCCCCACGATCGTCACCCGGTCCGCCGCCGGTTCCCGGGACGTCCCGGACGGTCCCGGCGCGGCCGGCGGCACCTTCAAGGGCGACCTGTGGGGGCGGATCGCGGTCTCCCTCACCGTCGTCGCCTTCGCCGTTCAGGCGGGCGGGGTCGTCGCGCGCGCCCTGTCGGTGCAGCGGGCCCCCTGGGGCAACATGTACGAGTTCTCGATCACCTTCTCCACCGTGGCGGTCGGCGCGTACCTGATCCTGCTCGCCCTGCGGAAGAACGTCCGCTGGATCGGCCTGCTGCTGGTCACCACCGTCCTGCTGGACCTGGGCATCGCGACCACCACGCTGTACACCGACAGCGACCAGCTGGTGCCGGCGCTCCACTCCTACTGGCTGTGGATCCACGTCTCCACCGCCATCATCTGCGGTGCGGTGTTCTACCTGGGTGCCGTCGGCACGGTGCTCTACCTGTTCCGCGACAGCTACGAGAACAAGCTGGCCAACGGCCTCACGCCCGGGAAGTTCGCGACCTCCGTGCTGGAACGGCTCCCCGCGGCCAAGACCCTGGACACCTTCGCGTACCGGATCAACGCCGCGGTCTTCCCGCTGTGGACGTTCACGATCATCGCCGGCGCGATCTGGGCGGGCGACGCCTGGGGCCGCTACTGGGGCTGGGACCCCAAGGAGGTCTGGTCCTTCATCACCTGGGTCGCGTACGCCGCCTACCTGCACGCCCGTGCGACGGCCGGCTGGAAGGGGCGCAAGGCGGCCTACCTGGCGCTGGTCGCCTTCGGCTGCTGGCTCTTCAACTACTACGGCGTGAACATCTTCATCACCGGCAAGCACTCCTACGCCCAGGTCTGACCGGCGCACCGCACGACGACGGGAGGGCGCGGCCGCACCGGCCGCGCCCTCCCGTCGTCGTGCGTCCCGGGCCTCAGCCGAGCGGGGTGTCCAGGACCGCCTTGCGGTGGCTGAACGTCTCCAGGGAGTACCGGCCGTGGTAGTTGCCCATGCCGCTCTCGCCGACCCCGCCGAAGGGCAGGTCGGAGACGGTGAGGTGGGCGAGGGGCAGGCCCAGGCCCACGCCGCCCGAGGAGGTCTCGGTCAGCAGCCGCTCGCGCACCGAGGGGTCCTGGGTGAACGCGTACAGGGCCAGCGGCTTGTCCCGGTCGTTGATGAAGCCGATGGCCTCGTCCAGTCCGTCCACGGTGACGATCGGCAGGACCGGGCCGAAGATCTCCTCGCCCATGACGGGGGAGTCCGGGGAGACGTCGGCCAGCACGGTCGGGGCGATGTACTTCGTGTCCCGGTCGTGGGCGCCGCCGGTCACCGTGCGGCCGGAGTCCAGCAGGCCGACGAGCCGGTCGAAGTGGCGCTCGTTCACGATCCGGCCGTACTCCGGGCTGGTGGACGCGTCCCGGCCGAACTGCCCCTCGACCGCCGCCGCGAGTGCGTCCGCCAGGGCCGGGGCGGTCTCCGGGTCGGTCAGGACGTAGTCGGGGGCGACGCAGGTCTGGCCGGCGTTGAGGAACTTCCCGGCGGCCAGCCGGGCCGCCACCGTCTTCAGGTCGGTGCCGCGGTCCACGAACACGGGCGACTTGCCGCCCAGTTCGAGGGTCACCGGGGTGAGGTGCTTCGCCGCGGCGGCCATCACGATCCGGCCCACCGTGCCGTTGCCGGTGTAGAAGATGTGGTCGAAGCGCTCGGCGAGCAGTGCGGTGGTCTCCGGGACCGCGCCCTCCACGACGGCGACGGCGTCCGTGTCCAGGTACAGCGGCAGCAGCCGGGCCACGGCGGCGGAGGCCGCGGGCGCCATCTCGCTGGGCTTGGCGACGACCGCGTTGCCCGCGGCCAGCGCACCCACGACGGGAGCGAGCAGCAGCTGCACCGGGTAGTTCCACGGGGCGATGACGAGGACGACGCCGAGCGGGTCCTGCACGGTGTGCGCGGTGGCCCCGGCGAGGACCGCCGGTACCGGGGCGGGCTCGGGCTCCAGCCACCCCGCCAGGCGCTCCAGGGTGTGGTCGATCTCCCGCACCGTGAAGTCGATCTCGGTCCGGTAGGCCTCCTTGCGGCTCTTGCCGAGGTCGGCCTCGAGCGCCTCGGCCAGTTCGTCGCCGCGCTCGGTGAGCAGGGCGCGCAGCCGTGTCAGCTGGCCGGTGCGCCAGGCGAGGTCCCTGGTGCGGCCGGTGCGGAAGGTGGCGCGGAGCCGGGCGACGACCTCGGCCGGGGTCTCCCCGGCGGTGCCGGCGGCGCTCACAGGGCGGCCACGATCTCGCGCGCCAGGCGCTCGGAGGAGGCCGGGTTCTGGCCGGTGTGCAGGTTGCGGTCGTGCACGGTGTGCACGGCCCACGGCTCGGCCGCGGTGTAGTCGGCGCCCAGCGCGACGAGGCGGTCCTCCAGCAGCCACGGCGCCTTGTCGGCGAGGCCCGCCTGCGTCTCCTCGGCGTTGCTGAAGCCGGTCAGGCGGTACCCGGCGAACGGCCAGCTGCCGTCCTCGCGGCGGGCGGCCAGCAGGGCGGCGGGCGCGTGGCACAGGACGCCGACCTGGGTGCCGGAGTCCAGGGCCGCGGTGAGCAGCCGGCCGGACGCCTCGCTGACGGCCAGGTCCTCCATCGGTCCGTGGCCGCCGGGGTAGAAGACGATGTCGTACGACGTGGGCACGACGTCCTCCAGCCGGGCGGGGATGCGCAGCGTCTCGTCGATCGAGGCGAGGTAGGAGGCGACGGCGTCGGCCTGCTCCTGGCCCCCGTTCGCCTCGGCGGCGAGGCTGGCGGCGTCGACCGTGGGGGCCACGCCGCCGGGGGTGGCGACGGTGATGTCGAAGCCGGCCTGGGCGAAGACCCGGTGCGGGGCGGCGAGCTCCTCGGCCCAGAAGCCGGTGGGGTGGGCGGTGCCGTCGTCGAGGGTCCAGTGGTCGGCACCGGTGAGGACGAAGAGTACGGAGGGCATGGAGGGTGCTCCCTGCGGGACGGTGGACGGAAGGGCGCGCGGAACGCGAAGCTTGACATACTCAAGCAATGCCGTTCATGTAACGGGCTAAAGTTGAGCATGTCAAATGAATGCGGGTGTGTGGCGGACCGGACTCCGGCTTCCGGACCACGCGTATCGACCGAAGGATGACCGACCATGACGACGGAACCGGCACCCCGCGCCGTCCCTACTCCGGACGAACTGCTGGAACCCCTCGCAGTCGTCGTCCGCGGCCACCACGACGACCTCACCGTCGTCGCCGGCCGCCACGGCCTCAGCACCTCACAGGCTCGTGCCCTGATCGCGCTCAACGAACCCATGCCGATGAGCGCGCTCGCCGGTCACCTGGTCTGCGACGCCTCCAACGCCACCGGTCTCATCGGCCGGATGGAGGCCCGCGGCCTGGTGACGCGCACCCCGGCGCCCGGCGACCGCCGCTCCAAGGTGGCCGCCCGCACGGCGGAGGGCACCGAGCTCGCCCATCGGATCCGCTCCGAGATGCGCGTGGTGCACGGTGCCCTGGAGGCCCTCACCCCCGAGGAGCGCACGGCCCTGCTGCCCCTCCTCGACCGGCTGGGGCGCCTGCTGTCCTCATGACCCGGGACGGCACGCCCTCACGAGGCGGCGGGCGGAGCCGGGTCCTCGGGGCCGGATCCGCTCTCCCGGCGCTTGATCTCCTCCTCGCGGCGGCGGAGGTCGGCCTCCCAGTCCCTGAGGGCCGACTCGGTCCTCCCGCCCTCGGCCTTCCCGCTCCCGGCCTCGGTCGTCCCGGCCTCGGGCTCGGGCTTCTCGGGCTCGGTCCCTGCCGTCCCGGGCTTCTCGGCCTTCCCGGGCTTCTCGTCCTTGAGCGACTTGAGGAAGTCCGGGTTGTCGTCCGGCGCCACCCACCCCGAGCGGCGTCCGCGGGACGGCCCGAGGCCCCCGGCGGGCGCCTGACGCGTCTTGCCCGCGACGAGCCAGACGATCGGCCCGACGATCCAGAACAGCAGGATGATGAAGACCCAGGCGATCTTCGGCAGGTGCTTCGCCTCGTCCTCGGGCGTGTTCAGGCAGTCGATGAACGCGAAGATCGTCAGCGCCAGCGGCAGGATGTAGAGCAGGGCCCTGAGCATCGTGGAAGATCCCCCGAGGTGAGGTGACGGGGCGCACGGACCGCCCCCGGTGATGCGCCCCAGGGTAGCGGGTGTCCCTTACGCCCCCGGGCGGGCAGGTGCGCCCGGGGGCGAGCGGGCCGCCGTGGGACCGGGCCGTGCGCGCGGCGGCCGTCGGCCGCCGCGGAGGCGGACCCGCACGGATCCGGCGGATCGCGGGAGGGGCCCTCCGGGGTCCCGTCCGGGGCGTCGGTACGCCGCCGGGACCGCCCCTTCCCCGGTGGGCGCCCCGTGCCGGCAGGTCGCCGAGGTGGGGGAGCCCCGGCAGGCTTCGCCGGGGAGGATGTCAGACTTGACCGCATGGCTTACGACGATCTTCGCTCCCTGCTCCGTGCGCTGGAGCGCGAGGGCGATCTCAAGCGCATCAAGGCCGAGGTCGACCCGTACCTGGAGGTCGGCGAGATCGTCGACCGGGTGAACAAGGCGGGCGGACCCGCGCTGCTCTTCGAGAACGTCAAGGGGGCGTCCATGCCCCTGGCCATGAACGTCTTCGGGACCGACCGGCGGCTGCTCAAGGCGCTCGGGCTGAAGTCCTACGCGGAGATCAGCGACAGGATCGGCGGGCTGCTCAAGCCGGAGCTGCCGCAGGGCTTCGTCGGGATCCGGGAGGCGTTCGGGAAGCTCGGCGCGGTGACCCACCTGCCGCCGAAGAAGGTCAAGTCCGACAGCGCCCCCGTCCAGGAGGTCGTGCTGACCGGCGACGACGTGGACCTGGACCGGCTGCCCGCGCTCTTCACCTGGCCCGAGGACGGCGGCTCCTTCTTCAACCTGGGCCTCACGCACACCAAGGACCCCGAGACGGGGGTCCGCAACCTCGGGCTCTACCGGCTCCAGCGCCACGACCGGCGCACCATCGGGATGCACTGGCAGATCCACAAGGACAGCCGCAACCACTACCAGGTCGCCGCGAGGCGCGGCGAGAAGCTGCCCGTCGCCATCGCGTTCGGCGCACCGCCCGCGGTCACCTACGCCTCCACGGCGCCGCTGCCGGGCGACATCGACGAGTACCTCTTCGCCGGCTTCGTCCAGGGCAAGCGGATCGAGATGGTCGACTGCAAGACCGTCCCGCTCCAGGTCCCGGCGCAGGCCGAGGTGGTCATCGAGGGCTGGCTGGAGCCGGGCGAGATGCTGCCGGAGGGCCCCTTCGGCGACCACACCGGCTTCTACACCCCGCAGGAGCCCTTCCCCGCGCTGACGATCGACTGCGTGACGATGCGGAAGCGCCCGCTGCTCCAGTCGATCGTGGTGGGCCGGCCGCCCACCGAGGACGGACCGCTGGGGCGGGCCACCGAGCGGTTCTTCCTCCCGCTGCTCAAGATCATCGTGCCGGACATCGTGGACTACCACCTGCCGGAGGCGGGCGGTTTCCACAACTGCGCGATCGTCTCGATCGACAAGAAGTACCCGAAGCACGCCCAGAAGGTCATGAGCGCCATCTGGGGCGCCCACATGATGTCGCTGACCAAGCTGATCGTGGTGGTGGACTCCGACTGCGACGTCCACGACCTGCACGAGGTCGCCTGGCGGGCGCTGGGGAACACCGACTACGCCCGGGACCTGACGGTCACCGAGGGCCCGGTCGACCATCTGGACCACGCCTCCTACCAGCAGTTCTGGGGCGGCAAGGCGGGCATCGACGCGACCCGCAAGCTCCCCGAGGAGGGGTACACACGGGACGGGGGCTGGCCGGAGATGGTCGAGTCCGACCCGGAGACGGCGGCGAAGGTCGACCGCCGGTGGAAGGAGTACGGCCTGTGAGCGCATCGGCCTCGGCGGCGGCCGTCCCGCAGCCGCGCGGCAAGTCCCGCGCGTTTCTGCGGCTGGTGATGATCGAGCACTCGGTCTTCGCGCTGCCCTTCGCCTACATCGCCGCGCTGACCGCGATGTTCCAGCTGGACTCCAGCATCCACTGGGGCACGCTGCTGCTCGTGACCGTCGCGATGGTCGGGCTGCGGACGTTCGCCATGGCGGCGAACCGGATCATCGACCGGGAGATCGACGCCCGTAACCCCCGCACGGAGGGCCGTGAGCTGGTGACCGGCGCCGTGACGGTGCGGTCCGCGTGGACCGGGGCGATCGTGGCCCTCGCCTTCTTCCTCGGCGCCGCCGCCCTGCTGAACCCGCTCTGCCTGGTGCTGGCACCGGTCGCCGTCGTGCCGATGGTCGTCTACCCGTACGGCAAGCGGTTCACGAACTTCCCGCACGCGATCCTGGGCCTCGCGCAGGCCATCGGACCGATCGGCGCCTGGCTGGCGGTGACCGGCAGCTGGTCGTGGGACGCGGTGATCCTGGGGCTGGCCGTCGGTATCTGGATCGGCGGTTTCGACCTGATCTTCGCCTGCCAGGACGTGCGGGCCGACCGCGCCCACGGGGTGCTCTCCTTCCCCGCGCGCTTCGGGATCCCGGCCGCGCTCTGGGGCGCCCGGGTCTGCCACGTGGTGACGACCGGCCTGCTGGTGTGGTTCGGGCTGGCGACGGACGCGGAGATCTTCTACTGGATCGGCATGGTGATCGTCGCCGTGGCCTTCGTGTACGAGCACCGGGTCGTGCGCCCGCACGACCTGTCCCGGCTGAACCGGGCCTTCTTCTCGGTCAACGGCTTCATCGGGATCGCCCTCTTCGCCTGCGCGCTGCTCGACCTGCTGGTGCGCGGCCTCACACCGTGACGTAGCCGTGCGGCTCCGGCGGGCGGCGGGGGCGGCGGAGGACGAACGCGGCCACCACCCCGCCCACGAGGCCGAAGAGATGGCCCTGCCAGCTGACGCCGGGCTGGGTCGGCAGCACGCCCCAGAGGAGTGAGCCGTAGACCGCGGCGACGGCCACGCCGATGACGATGTCCACCGGGCGCCGGTCCACGAAGCCGCGGACCAGCAGATAGCCCAGGAGGCCGAAGACCACGCCGGACGCGCCGAGCGTCACGGTGTGCGGCGGCGCGGTCAGCCAGACGCCGAGGCCGGACGTCACGATCACCACGAGGACCACCGCGGCGAACCTGCGCAGGCCGCCCAGCGCGGCGATGAAGCCGAGCACCAGCAGCGGGACGCTGTTGGACGCCACGTGCTCCCAGCCGCTGTGCAGGAACGCGGCCGGCACGATGTCGGCCAGCTCGGCCGGCTCGCGCGGGCTGACGCCGTAGGTGTCCAGGGAATGGCCGGTGGCCGTGTCGATGCCTTCCAGCAGCCACAGCAGCGCGATCCAGGCGAGCATCACGGCTCCGGCCGTGACGGCGCGTGCGGTGGTGCTCGTGCGTGTGCCGGACATGGTCAACCCCCGGTGGACGGCTGTTCCCGCACCGGTGCAACGTCCGGAGCCCCTGACTCGGTTCCAGGAGCGCGGTGCCGGATAGGCTCGGTGGTGTGACATCCGCGAATTCGATGAGTGGACAGCAGCGCAGGCCTTGGATTGTCGGGGTGTCGGGCGCATCGGGCACACCCTTCGCGGCCTCCGTGCTGCGCGGGTTGCTGGCCGCGGGGGAGAGCGTCGACCTCGTGGTCAGCCGTGCCTCGCGGCTGACGCTGCTGGACGAGACCGGTATCTCCTTCCGCGACGCCCACTGGCAGGAGGACCTGCGGAGCTGGCTGGCGCGGGGTGCGGACGGGAAGCCGGACACCTACCGGCCGGACATGGGCGACGTGCGCCACTGGGCGGCCGGGGACCTGGCGGCCGGACCGTCCTCGGGGTCGTACCCGGCGAAGGGGATGCTGATCGTCCCGGCGTCGACGGCGTGTGTGGCCGGGGTGTCGCTCGGGCTCTCGAAGGACCTGTTGCAGCGTGCCGCGAGCGTGACGCTCAAGGAGCGGCGGAAGCTGGTCGTCGCGGTGCGGGAGACTCCGCTCAGCGGTTCGACGCTCCGGCAGATGGTGGCGCTGGACGAGGCGGGCGCGGTCGTGCTGCCCGCCTCTCCGGGGTTCTACGCGGGGGCGACGCACATCCAGGATCTGGTGGACTTCGTCGCCGGGCGGGTGCTGGACGCGGCAGGGGTGCCGCACCAGCTGTACCGCCGGTGGGAAGGGGAGCTCGGTGGTGCCTCCCGGGGCTGAACCGGTGGGGTCAGCGCTTCTTCCTGGTCGCGCCCGGGGTGCGGGTGCGGTCGACCCGGTGGGCGGCGGCGGGCTGGTGGGCACGCGAGCGGTTGGCCAGGTCCTGCAGCTCGCGCATTCGGGCGTAGGCCATCTCGATCGAGTACACGGTGGCGTTCACTCCTGAAGATTCGTAAGCGTTTCTTGGATGATGGAAGAGATTTACAGGGGTTGACCCTGCAACGCCTTAGATTCTACACGTAAACTCGCGGTACTGCTGAACAATGGAAGGTCTCAGTCATATGGACGCGGTGGACAGGCAGCTCATCCAGGCCCTCAGAGAGAACGGCAGGGCCTCGTACGCCGAGCTGGGACGGCTCGTGGGGCTCTCCGGGCCCAGCGTCACCGACCGCATCAACCGGCTGGAAACCGCCGGGGTCATCACCGGCTACCGCGCGACGGTCGACGCCGCGTCGCTGGGGCTCGGCGTCACCGCGCTGATCGGCATCTCGCTGTCCGACGTCGCCGACCACGAGGACGTGGCGCACCGGCTGAAGGACCTCGCGGAGATCGAGGACTGCTGGTTCATCGCCGGCGACGACTCGTTCATGCTCAAGGTCCGGGTCGGCGACGTGGACGGCCTGGAGAGGACGATCCGCCGGCTCAGCGGCACCCGGGGGGTCTCCCGGACCCGCACCACGGTCGTCCTGTCCACCAAGTGGGAGAACCGGGTCGGGGAGCTTCCCGAGGAGGTGTGACGCCGAGGGGCGGTGGGGGTCGCCCCCGCCTGGAAGGCGGGGGAGTACCGTGGGCTGCCGAACGGCTGGACAGAGGAAATGGGAGGCGCCCTAGTGGACGCGGGACTCAAGCGCGAGCTGGAGCAGAAGGTCCGGGCCGGCGAGCGGCTGACCCGCGAGGACGGGATCGCCCTCTACGCGTCCGACGACCTCGCGTGGCTCGGCGGACTGGCCCACGAGGTGCGTACGAGGAAGAACGGCGACGTCGTCCACTTCAACGTCAACCGGCACCTCAACATGACCAACGTGTGCACCGCGTCCTGCGCGTACTGCTCGTTCCAGCGCAAGCCGGGCGAGAAGGACGCGTACACGATGCGCATCGAGGAGGCCGTCCGGCTCGCGAAGGCGATGCAGGGCGAGAACCTCACCGAGCTGCACATCGTCAACGGGCTCCACCCGACACTGCCGTGGCGCTACTACCCGCGCTCGCTCAGCGCCCTCAAGGAGGCCCTGCCGGAGGTCGCGCTCAAGGCGTTCACCGCGACGGAGATCCACCACTTCGAGACGATCTCCGGGCTCTCGGCCTCCGAGATCCTCGACGAGCTGATCGACGCCGGCCTGGAGTCGCTGACCGGCGGCGGCGCGGAGATCTTCGACTGGGAGGTCCGCCAGCACATCGTCGACCACTCCACCCACTGGGAGGACTGGTCGCGCATCCACCGCCTCGCGCACGAGAAGGGTCTCAAGACCCCGGCGACGATGCTGTACGGGCACATCGAGGAGCCCCGTCACCGCGTCGACCACGTGCTGCGGCTGCGTGAGATGCAGGACGAGACCGGCGGTTTCCAGGTCTTCATCCCGCTGCGCTACCAGCACGACTTCGTCGACATGAAGGACGGCAAGGTCCGCAACACCCTCCAGGCCCGGACCTCCATGGCGACCGGCGCCGAGGCGCTCAAGACCTTCGCGGTCTCGCGCCTGCTCTTCGACAACGTCCCGCACGTCAAGGTCTTCTGGGTGATGCACGGCGTGCAGACCGCCCAGCTGGCGCTCCAGCACGGCGCCGACGACATGGACGGCTCGGTCGTCGAGTACAAGATCACGCACGACGCCGACGACTACGGAACCCCGAACAAGCTCGGCCGCGAGGACCTGCTGGACCTCATCCGGGACGCGGGCTTCCGGCCCGTGGAGCGCAACACCCGCTACGAGATCCTGCGCGAGTACCCGGGCCCGGACGCCGAGCGCCGGGAGACCCCGCAGCCGATGCGCCTCTGAGGCGACCCGCACCCGCCCGGCACCCCCGCGTCCGCCGCGGGCCCCGGGCGACCGCTGTACGAAAGCTCCGGCCCGCCGTCCCCGGGCCGGAGCTTTCTCGCGTGGTGGACGCCGTTTGAAGGACCCGGATCGTAAGGGCTAGTTTGCTCCTATGGCACTTACATTCGATGTCGACCCGGCGTTCGACCGGGATCTGCGGGACGGCATCACCGCGCTCTGGGCCGACGTCACCAACGCCGGCGGGGCCGTCGGCTTCGTGGCCCCGGTCACGCCCGACGAGGTCAGGCCGGAGCTGCTCAAGCACCTGGCGGGGATGGCCGAGGACCGCACCCACCTGATCGTCGGGCGGGACGAGGACGGTGCGGTCGCCGCCACCGCCTTCCTCACCCACAACACCCACCGCCTCATGCGGCACTGGATCGGCGTCTACACGGTGATGGTCCACCCCCGCCACCAGGGCAGGGGCTTCGGGCGCGCGCTGATGGCCGCCGTAACCGAGGCGGCCCTCGGGCTCGACGGCATCGGCGCCATCCGCCTCACCTGCCGCGGCGGCACCGGCGCCGACCGCTTCTACGCCTCCTGCGGGTACAAGGAGGTCGGCCGGGTCCCGGACGCCATCCGGGTCGCCGAGGGCGACTACCGCGACGACATCATCATGCTGCTCCCGCTGGTCCGCGGGCAGCGCCCGGGGAACCCTGCGAACTGATCGAATTCGGGGCATGCTTCACTGGTCGGGCAGGAATCCCGGACTGAACGACCGCAGGAACGTCGGACGTAGAGAGAAGGCCAGCCGTGCCCGCTGCCAAGCCGAGCGCAACGATCCGGTACACCGCCATGCGGCTGCTGATTTTCGTCGGCTGCTTCTTCGTCGCCGGTGTCGCGGTGCACTTCGGGCTGCTGCCCTCGGGTGTCGGCGGCTCCAACGTCGTCTGGGTCATCCTCCTCGGCCTGGTGCTCTCCGCCCCCCTCAGCTTCATCCTGCTCCGCAAGCAGCGCGACGAGATGTCCGAGCAGATCATCTCCTCGGTCGACCGGACCAGGGCCCGGCTGGAGGAGAACCGCACCCGCGAGGACAGCGTCACGCGGTAGGTGCCGCGTAAGGTTCCTCACACCAGGACCCGCACGCCGAAGCCCCGGACCGGAGCCGACCGCTCCCGT
Source organism: Streptomyces sp. NPDC006296 (assembly GCF_040613235.1). Classification (NCBI taxonomy): domain Bacteria; kingdom Bacillati; phylum Actinomycetota; class Actinomycetes; order Kitasatosporales; family Streptomycetaceae; genus Streptomyces; species Streptomyces sp. NPDC006296. Next base: position 65,009 of record NZ_JBEXRT010000020.1, read on the forward strand.
ACCGGGGCTCACGCATGTCCGCGGTCCGCACGGTCAAAAATGATCAAGAAGCGGACCTTTGAGGTTCTCAAAGTTGCAGTGTTAACGTATTCGTCATGATGACCGCAGTGCGCACCCCTCACGCCCCGGGCGTCCCGCTGGTGGCGCGCCTGCACGTCGATCTCTGCCGCTGTATGTCCGCGGTCTGTTGCCGCAACGTCTGAACCGGCACCATGCAGCGGCGCCGCCCCCGACGCGGGCGCCGCACCCCGTCCCCCTGTTCCGTCGCACGACCGTACGGCCGTCCCCGTACGCCCCGATGCGTCCCGTCTGGAGTGTGTCCGTGTCCGCGAATCCCGCGTCCCCCGCCGAGACCGAAGCCGGTAAGCCGTCCGGTTCCGGTTTCCGGCTGCCCAGCATCCCGTTCTGGATACAGATCGTCGCCGGTCTGGTCCTCGGCGTCCTGCTCGGCTGGCTCGCCCGCAGCCAGGACATCGGCTGGCTCGTCACCACGCTCGACCAGGTCGGCGGCATCTTCGTCCAGTTGCTGAAGCTGGCCGTCGCACCGCTCGTCTTCTTCGCGATCCTGGTGTCGATCACCAACCTGCGCAAGGTCAACAACGCCGCCCGGCTGGCCACCCGCACGCTGCTCTGGTTCATGATCACCTCGCTGATCGCGGTGGCCATCGGCCTCGCGATCGGTCTGGTCACCAACCCGGGGGCCGGCACCGGCCTCACCCCCAAGGACGGCAGCCTGTCCGAGACCAAGGGCTCCTGGATCGACTTCCTGACGGGCATCATCCCGGAGAACGTGATCTCCCCGTTCACCGACCTGAACGTCCTGCAGATCGTCTTCATGGCGGTCGTCGCCGGCGTCGCGGCCATCAAGCTCGGCGAGCGGGCCAAGCCGATCCTCGCCCTGAGCGAGTCGATCCTGGAGCTCCTCCAGAAGGCCCTGTGGTGGGTCATCCGCCTCGCCCCCATCGGCACCGTCGGCCTCATCGGCTACGCGATCGCCGACTACGGCTGGGACCTGATCGGCAAGTACGCCACCTTCACCGCCGACGTCTACATCGGCTGCGCCCTGGTGCTGTTCGGCGTCTACCCGCTGCTGCTCGCGACGGTCGCCAAGGTCAGCCCGCTCCAGTTCTTCAAGGGCGCCTGGCCCGCGATCCAGCTGGCCTTCGTCTCCCGCTCCTCGGTCGGCACGATGCCCGTCACCCAGAAGGTCACCGAGCGCCTCGGCGTCCCGAAGGAGTACGCCTCCTTCGCCGTCCCGTTCGGCGCCACGACCAAGATGGACGGCTGCGCCGCGATCTACCCGGCGCTGGCGGCGATCTTCATCGCGCAGATCTTCGACGTCCAGCTGGGCATCGGCGACTACGTCCTGATCGCCTTCGTCTCGGTCATCGGCTCGGCGGCCACCGCCGGCCTCACCGGCGCCACGGTCATGCTGACCCTCACCCTGTCGACCCTGGGGCTGCCCCTGGAGGGAGTGGGCCTGCTGCTCGCCATCGACCCGATCCTGGACATGATGAGGACCGCGACGAACGTGGCCGGACAGGCCCTGGTCCCGGTCATCGTGGCGGCCCGCGAGAATATCCTCGACCACGACGCGTACAACTCGGCGTCGTCCTCCCCGGTCGACGGCTCCGAGACGCACGAAGCGGAGCCGAAGGGCGTCCCGGTCGCGGCCTAGCGACACCCTCGCCGTACGAAGAACCGCCCCGCCCCCGGCTCCGGCCGGGGACGGGGCGGTTCCGTGCGTCCGTGGTCAGGCGCCCAGTACGTCCATGAGGTGGTCGTCCAGTTCGGCGACAAAGTTCTCGCTACGCCAAGGACGGAGCTCGGTCCGCGCTCGGCGCAGGCGGATGGCCGGCACGCGCCCGCCGGTGGTGACCGCTGCCTGCACGCATTCATGCAGGAGGTCGGCGGCCGACCGGGGATCACCCATCCTGATGCGGGCGAGCGCCTGGTCCGTCGTCACGATCGCGCGCTGTACCTGTTCCCGTGGTGCGACGAGCGTGCCTGCCGCTGCTGCGAAGCGGTCGTGCGCCAGGCGGGGATCACCGACGTACAGCTCGCAGACCCCTTCGAAACCCTGCAGGTGCCCGGCTGAGAAGCTGCTGCCGGACTGGTCGCCGTCGACCCGGTCGCCGACGTCGTACCAGGCCAGACCCAGCGCCGCCCGCGCCTGGCGTTCCAGCCCGGCGCGGGCGGCGACTTCTGCCTGCAACGCGTGAGCCCGTGCCCGGACCCGGGGGCCGGCACCGCTGCATGCGGCGCGCACGGCCTGGTCGACGAGCAGCAGGGCGTCGGCGAGTACGGGCGTCGAGTAGAGGGTGACGAGGGCGTGACTCATGTGCACGGACGCACGGCGCGACGGGTCTTCCAGATGTGCGGCATGCGCGGTCGCCGCAGCGTACAGAGACCGGCACGCCTCGTCGTCGCGGATCTCGAAGGCGAGCCGTCCTGCCAGGGCGCAGGCGGCGACGGCGACCGCGCGCATCTGGCCGGCCACCGGATCGGGGAGTGTTCCGGCCAGGAGGCGGCGGCACGCGTCGACCACAGGCGCGAGCAGAACGTGCAGCCGGACCATCGGCACGGCGCCGATCCGGGCGTTGACGTCGTCGACGACGGCGGCGAGCCCGGCGGCGGTCTCCTCGTCCGCCCGCCCGGGGTCGATGAGCGCAGTGGACAGCCCCGCCTGCACGCCCGGGGTGAGCAAGGAGAGTACGCCCCCGGTGTTCGTCGCTCCACGGATGAGGGCGGTGTGCAGAGTGGCAATGCGTGTCTCGCTCTCGCCGAGATCGAGGAGCGCGGCGAACAGCTCGGCCAGGTCGGATCCGGTTCCGAGAGACATCTGCCCTGCCGGGGTACGGGCGTAGAGATGGGCGAGCAGCAATTGGTATCGCTCGTCCGGGAGCGTCGGCGCAGCGGACTCCCACCGGGCGACAGACCGCTGGACACTGGCCACTGCGGGCAGACGAGGGTGATGCAGCTCCTCGGCCAGTCGAGAGAGTGCCCTGGCGATGTCGGCAAGGGAAAGCCCACGGCTGTGCCGCAGTCGTTTCAGCTTCGCCGCCCCCACGGCCCGGGTGTCCATGCCGCCATGGTGACGCAGGCTGCGACGGTGCCGTCGCTATACCGGCACGATCAGTCGTGGCTTTCCCTGCTCCGCCGTGTAGTTGATCGTCTGCCATGTGCCGGCCGACGGCTCTGTGGCGTGGGGGAACCCGATGGTCATCTGCGCGCGGTCGACCATCCACCGGTTCCGTGCGTGATAGGCCGTGGTGCGCAGCTCGGACGCGCCGAGTTCCACGATCTCGGTGACGCGGTCCCTCGTACGAGCGACGGCTTGCTGCGCCTCGGCGGGCTGCTGGTCCATGGTGCCAGGCGCCACGACCGTGATGCGCGCCGACGTCCGGCCCGCGATCCACAGCAGCGTGAGCGAATCGATGCCCGCCGCGCCGCCGATGTAGAAGTGTGCCCCCGGCGCGAACGGGGCGAGGTAGCGCTCGAACAGGCTGGTGTACTCGGCGATGGTCCTGTGCCCCGTCCTCCGGGTCCCTGTGACGGCCACGGTCTGCAAGATCAACTCCGTGTCATGGGTTGTCATATCCCTTTCGTCCGCCCCAGCTGAGACGGTCAGGGCATGAACGCTACCGATCTGCAAAAACTGGCGGGGCACCTGCGCGAGCACGGTCTGCAGGTCGTCGCCCTCGAACCCGAGCTGCGGCTTCACGCCATGAACCCGCTGCACGGCCTTCTCAGCGAGGAGATTGTGGCCGTGGAGAGGCGCTACGTGACCAGCTTCGGCTTCGAGATCGGCGAGGAAGGGCTGGAGGAGGAGTGTGCGCGCCGCGTCGCTCACCTGCTTGCTGCTTCCGGCGTCCCACAGGGGGGCGCACCGTGACCGACCGGACGGTCGACGAGGGCCGAGCCCGCGCGGGTGAAGCCGAGTACACCGTCTACCTCTCGCACACCTACCACTGCGCGACGTACCGCACCGGGGCCTTCTGCCTCACCGCCAACCGGCTCGGCGGCGATGGGCGAAAGGTCCGCCGAGCATTCACCCCCAGCGAAGGAGAAGCACGATGACCACCACGCAGCAGTCCGACGACGGCAAGCACGGCGGCGCACCCTCCGACAAGCCCTGGACGCCGCCGCCCGCCCCGCCGTCCCCTGACGGCAGCGGTCCGACGTACACCCCGCGCCCATGAGCGCGGCGCGCACCGGCGGCACGTACCCGGGGCTGGTCCAGGATCTCGCCGATCGCGGGTTCCTCGATCCTCGCTGGCGGCGGGTCTTCGACGCCGTGCCGCGCAGCCGGTTCGTCCCGGCGGAGGTCTGGCGGCAGCTCCCCGACCGGTGTGAGCCGGTCGTCGGTACGGACCACTGGCTGGCCCTGGTCAACAGTGACGAGCCGGTCGTGACCCAGCTCGACGACGGAGCCGAGCAGGGGCCGGGTATCGCGACCTCGTCGAACAGCCAGCCGTCGATGGTGGCCCGGATGCTCGGGCTGCTCCAGATCGAGGACGGGCATCGCGTGCTGGAGATCGGTACCGGCACCGGGTACGTGGCCGCGCTGCTCTCCGAGCGGCTGGGCGACGCGCTCGTCCACAGCGTCGAGCTGGATCCGGTCGTCGCGCGGCAGGCGGCGGCCTTCCTGGTGGAGGCCGGGTACCGGCCGCATCTGCGGGTCGGGGACGGCGAGCAGCCGTGGCCCGGCGTGGAGCCGGTGGACCGGCTGATCGCCACCTGCGCCCTCCGGTACGTCCCGCCTGCGCTCGTCCGGCAGGTCAGGACCGGAGGGGTCGTCGTCGCCCCGCTCGCACGGGACTTCTGGTCCGGGGCTCTCGTCCGGCTCCGTGTCCGGGACGACGGCACCGCGCTCGGCCCGTTCTGCGGTGGTGCGTCGTACATGCCGATGCGGGCCCACCGTGCGGATCCGCATCAGGTCGGCGGTGAGGGGGGCCGGGCTCGTGCCCCAGGTGTGGATCCGGCCCGGCTCCTCACGCTCGGATTCGCGCTGTACGCCGGGGCCCGGCTGCCCGGCGTACGCCTCACCCACCGGCGAACCGCCGAAGGAGCCCAGGTGTGGGCGACCCGTGGGGACGGGGCTGCCACCACGGCCGCGACCGGAGGGGACGTCCGGCAGTACGGCCCCGGGTTCCTCTGGGAGGACATCGAGCAGACCTGGCTGGAGTACGAGGCGCTCGGCCGGCCCGGTCACGACCAGTTCGGGCTGACCGTGACCGAACGGGCCCAGCACGTCTGGCTCCGTGACCGGCACGCGGTGATCGAGCCCGTGCGAGGCTGAGGACGAAGGGGCCCGGTCAACCGGTCGAGCGTGCAGGAGAGGCCGTCGGCCCGTCCGGCGGGGCCGGGCCGTTCCGGTGTGCACGGCGGGTCGCGGGGGTGCGCCGTACTCTTACCGGGGAGTGGCGCAGTGGGGGTGGGAGGGATGTCTGACGTGAGTGCAGTGAAGAGCAAACGGATGCCGCGCGCGGTGCGTGAGCAGCAGATGATGGACGCGGCCGTGCGGACGTTCGCGCAGCGGGGGTACCGGGCCGCCTCGATGGACGAGATCGCCGAACTGGCGGGTGTCTCCAAGCCCTTGGTCTACCTGTATCTGAACTCCAAGGAGGAGCTCTTCACCGCGTGCATCCGCCGGGAGTCGAAAGCCCTGGTGGAAGCGGTGCGGGCGGGGGTGGAGCCGGGGATTCCGGCCGACCGGCAACTGTGGTCCGGGCTGCACGCGTTCTTCACGCACACGGCGCGGAACCCGGACGGCTGGGCGGTGCTGCACCAGCAGGCGAGCTCGCACGGGGAGCCGTTCGTCGGCGAGGTGGGGGCGCTGCGCAAGGAGATCGTTGCGTTCGTGACGGGTCTGATCGGTGCCGCGGCGCGTGAGGCGCACCGCGATCCGGCGCTGCCCGACCGGGACGTGGCCGGGCTCGCGCAGGCGCTGGTGGGGGCGGCGGAGGCGCTCGCCGGATGGGCGAACGTCACTCCCGGAGTCTCGGCCAGGGAGGCCGCCACCACCTTGATGAACTTCTCGTGGGCGGGGCTGGAGAACCTCATGAACGGACGCGGCTGGCAGTCCCGGGAGGAATGAGCGCTCACCCCTCCCGGGTCAGGGTGCCGGTGAGGTGGACGCGGCCGCCGCTCCGCACCTGGAAGGCGGTGCCCCCGGCGGCGTAGGTGAGGGTGGAGGGCAGCGGGACGGGTGCCTTGAAGTCGGCCCGTACGGAGCGGATCCGGCCGGGCGCGCCCGCTCCGGTGCCGCTGCCTGACTGCTCGGCCAGGCAGCGGGCGACGGTCCACATGCCGTGCGCGATGGGCCGGGGGAACCCGAACAGCCGTGCCGTCAGGGGGTGCAGGTGGATGGGGTTCCGGTCGCCCGACGCCGCGCCGTAGCGCCGGCCCAGGTCCGCGGGGAGCCGCCACTCGGCCACCGCGGGAGGTTCCGGGGGCGCGGCCCGAGGCGTCGGCGGGGCGGCCGCCGGTTCCGGTCCGGTCGCGTGCCGGGAGAGGTAGCCGCTGCGGGACTCCCAGACGAGTTCGCCGCTGAGCCGGGCCTCGGTCACCATCGTGACCTCGGTGCCGCGCCGGTGGGGGGCCAGCCCGTCGGCGTACACGGTGAGTCCGAGCTCGTCCGTGGGGTGCAGGGCTCGGTGCCCGGTGATCTCGATCCAGGTGTGGACCAGCCCCAGCACCGGCAGCGGGAAGGCGCGGGCGGTCATCAGCCGCATGGCGGCCGGGAAGCCCAGCACGTGCGGGTAGGTGAGGGGCAGCGGGCCCGATTCGGCGAAGCCGCAGACCCTGCTGTACGCGGCGAGGGGGCCGGGGGCGACGCGTCCCGGCGGGAGCGTCCCGCGGCCGGCGGGCAGGGTGGCGCCGGGGCGCCCGGCCCGCTTGAACGGTGAGGTGACGGCTCCGCGGACGAGGGTCAGGCCCAGACCGGTCATGGGTCAGGCCCCCAGCAGGCTCTGGCCGCAGACCCGCACGACCTGGCCGTTGACGGCGCCGGACGAGGGCTGGGCGAACCAGGCGGTGGTCTCGGCGACGTCGACCGGGAGCCCGCCCTGGGACAGGGAGTTCATGCGGCGGCCGGCCTCCCGGATGAAGAGGGGCACGGCGGCCGTCATCTTCGTCTCGATGAAGCCGGGTGCGACGGCGTTGACGGTGACGCCGTGTTCCGCCGCGGCGCGCGGGGCCAGGGACCGCACCAGGCCGATGACGCCGGCCTTGCTCGCGGCGTAGTTGGTCTGGCCGTCGTTGCCGGCGATGCCGGCGATGGAGGCGGTGGCGACGATCCGGCCGCCGCGGTTGAGGGTGCCGGAGCCGAGCAGGGCGTCCGTCGTGCGCAGCACGCTGTCGAGGTTGACCTCGATGACCGGGGCCCAGCGGTCGGCCGGCATGTTGGCGAGGCGCCGGTCGCGGGTGATGCCGGCGTTGTGCACGAGGACGTCCAGGCCGTCCGGGACGGCCGCGGCGATCAGGCCGGCGGCGTCGGGCGCGGTGATGTCCAGCGGCAGGGCGGTGGCCCCCAGGCGGTCGGCGGTGCGGGTGAGTTCCTCCTGCGCCTGCGGGACGTCCAGGCAGATCACCCGGGCGCCGTCCCGGGCGAGGACGGCGGCGACGGAGGCTCCGATGCCGCGCGCCGCGCCGGTGACCAGCGCGGTGCGTCCGAACAGCGGTGCCGCCCAGTCGGCCGTCTCGCCGGGGGCGTCGGCGCTGAGCTGGACGACCTGGCCGCTGACGTACGCGGAGCGGGGGGAGAGCAGGAAGCGGAGCGTGGACTCGGCCGAGGCGGCGTCCGCCCCGGGGGCGAGCCGCACCAGCTGTGCGGTGGCTCCCCGGCCGATCTCCTTGCCGAGCGAGCGTACGAAGCCTTCGAGTGCCTGCTGGGCCGCCGCCTGGTGGTGGTCCTCGGAGGACGGCGTGGTGCCGAGGACGACGATCCGGCCGCCGCCGGCCAGCGAGCGTACGACGGGGTGCAGGGCGGCGTGCACGTCCGCGAGGCCGGCCGCCGTGCCGACACCGGTGGCGTCCAGCACGACGGCGGCGGGGTGCCGGGCCTCCGCGGTGACCGTGAGGCCGGTGGCCGCGAGCACCGGGCCGAGCGTGTCGGAGTGCGCGGACGCGCCCGCGGTGAGGTGCAGCAACGGCCCGTCCAGGGAGGGGGTCTCCAGGGTCCAGCGGCGGAGCGGCGCGGGCTGCGGCAGGCCGAGCCTGCGGGTCAGGAAGCGGCCGGGTGCGGTGCCGTTGAAGTGCAGATAGCGGTCGGCCATTGTCTGGACTCCTGCTCGGTCGTAGATTTACTCCAGAGTAAGGTTACTCAAGGGTCAGGAGTTGTCGAGATGAGTTGGTCGAGTTGATCCCCCTCGCACTTCCGCAGCCGCGCCGGGTCGCGGTCATCGGCGGCAGTCGCATCCCCTTCGCCCGGTCCGACGGCCCGTACGCGCGTGCGTCGAACCAGGACATGCTGACCGCCGCGCTGGACGGGCTCGTCGAGCGCTTCGGGCTGCACGGACAGCAGGTCGGCGAGTTCGTCGCCGGCGCGGTCCTCAAGCACAGCCGGGACTTCAACCTGGCCCGGGAGACCGTGCTGGGCTCCGCCCTGGACCCGCGCACCCCCGCCTACGACCTCCAGCAGGCGTGCGGCACCGGCCTCCAGGCCGTCATCGCCGCAGCCAACAAGATCGCCCTCGGCGCGGTCGACTCGGCGATCGCGGGCGGCGCGGACACCACGAGCGACGCGCCCCTCGGCGTCAACGACACGCTCCGCAGGATCCTGCTGGAGGCCCGCCGCGCCCGGTCGGCCGGCGCCCGGATCAAGGCGCTGGCCGCCGTCCGCCCGAGCCACCTCGTCCCGGACGTGCCGCGCAACGCCGAGCCCCGCACCGGCCTCTCGATGGGCGAGCACGCGGCGCTCACCGCACGGAAATGGGGGATCTCCCGCGCCGACCAGGACCTGCTGGCCGCCACCAGCCACCAGCGGCTCGCCGCGGCGTACGACCGCGGCCTGCTGGACGGCCTCGTCGTCCCGTACCTCGGTCTGGAACGCGACCAGAACCTGCGGCCCGGCTCCACGGCCGCGAAACTCGCCACGCTGAAACCGGTGTTCGGCGCCGACCACCCCGACGCGACGATGACCGCCGGCAACTCGACCCCGCTCACCGACGGCGCCGCCACCGTGCTGCTGGCGAGCGAGGAGTGGGCCGAGGCGCACGGCCTGGAACCGCTGGCCCTTCTGTCCCTGTACGAGACGGCCGCCGTGGACCATGTGCACGGCGAGGACGGGCTGTTGATGGCCCCCGCCCGCGCGGTGCCGCGCCTGCTGGAGCGGGCCGGGCTGACCCTCGCCGACTTCGACCTCGTCGAGATCCACGAGGCCTTCGCCTCCCAGGTCCTCGCGACCCTCGCGTCCTGGGAGGAGCAGGGCCTCGGCCCCGTCGACCGGGAGCGGCTGAACGTGGCCGGATCGTCCCTCGCCACCGGGCACCCCTTCGCCGCGACGGGGGCCCGGATCGTGGCGACCCTGGCCACGCTGCTCGCGGAGCGGGACGCGCCCGGCCGGGGCCTGATCTCGATCTGCGCCGCCGGCGGCCAGGGGGTCACCGCCGTCCTGGAACGCCCCTGACACCTGCCGGCCCCGGCCGGATCCGCACGTGAACGAACCAGCGCACCCCACAGCCGCCCCGGCGCCGGGCCCAGGGACGGGCCCGGTGCCGGACCCCATGTCGAGGAGCCGCTCGTGTCCACGCCCGCCCCCGCCGCATCCGCCACGCCCGCCCGCCCCGTCCTGGTCGAACCGACCAGGGTCAGGGACGCCGACGGGACCGTACGCGAGGTGTCCGTGCCGCCGCTCGCGCCCGTCGTGCGCCGCGGTTCGCTCGCCGAGATCCCCTTCGACAACGCCCGGGAGGCCCCGTCCGAGGCGGTCCTCAGCCTCAAGCAGGCCGACGGCACCTGGCAGGACGTGACCGCCGCCGAGTTCGCCGCGGAGGTGCTCGCCGTCGCCAAGGGCCTGATCGCGGAAGGGCTCCGGGCCGGCGATCGGCTCGCCATCATGGCCCGGACCACCTACGAGTGGACGCTGCTCGACTTCGCGTCCTGGGCGGCCGGGCTGGTCACCGTGCCCGTCTACCCCACCTCGTCGGCGTTCCAGACGCGCTGGATCCTCCAGGACTCCGGAGCCGTCGCCTGCGCCGTGGAGACGACGGAGCAGGGCCGCCTGGTCAGCCAGGAGCGGCAGCAGCTCGGGGACCTGGTCCACCTCTGGCAGTTCGACACCGGAGCTGTCGGGCGGCTGAAGGCGCTCGGCACGGACGTGCCGGACGCGGTCGTCGCCGCCCGCCGCGCCGCCCTGGAACCGGACAGCCCCGCCACCCTGATCTACACCTCGGGCACCACGGGCCGGCCGAAGGGCTGCGCCCTGACCCACCGGAACTTCTTCGCCGAGGTCGACAACGCGATCGAGCTGCTGCACCCCGTCTTCACGTCGGTCTCCACGTACCCGGCGTCCACCCTGCTGTTCCTCCCGCTCTCCCACGTCTTCGGCCGGATGGTGGCGATCGGCTGCCTGCGCGCCCGGGTGCGGCTCGGGCACGCGCCGTCGATCCGGACCGAGGACCTGCTCGCGGACCTGGCCGGCTTCCGGCCGTCGTTCCTGCTGGCCATCCCGTACGTGCTGGAGAAGGTCTACAACACCGGCCGGGCCACCGCCGAGAAGATGGGCCGCGCCTCGTCCTTCGACCGCGCGGCCCGTATCGCGCGGCGCCACGGCGAGGCCGTCGAGGCCGCCCAACACGGTACGGGCCCCGGTCCCGGCCTCGGGCTGCGTGCCGCCCGCGCCCTCTACGACCCGCTGGTCTACCGGCGCATCCGCGCCGCGCTCGGCGGCCACGTCCGGTACGTGATCTGCGGCGGCTCCCCGCTGGGGCGGCGGCTCGCCGCGTTCTACGCGGGCGCCGGCATCCAGATCTTCGAGGGCTACGGCCTGACCGAGACCACCGCCGCCGCCACGGTCACCCCACCGCTCAAACCCCGGCTGGGCACGGTGGGCTGGCCCCTGCCGGGCACCGCCGTACGGATCGCGGACGACGGGGAGGTCCTGCTCCGCGGCGGTCAGATCTTCCGGGGCTACTGGGACACCGCGCGCGCGGAGGCCGCACCCGGCCCCGCGGACGGCTGGTTCCCGACGGGCGACCTGGGCGCCCTGGACGAGGACGGCTACCTGACGATCACCGGCCGCAAGAAGGACATCATCATCACCTCCGGCGGCAAGAACGTCACGCCCGCCCCGCTGGAGGACTGGCTGCGCGCACACCCGCTGGTCAGCCAGTGCATGGTGGTCGGGGACGACCGGCCGTGCGTCGGCGCCCTCATCACCCTGGAACCCGACGGCCTCGCCCACTGGCGCCGGATGCGGAAGAAGGACGACGTGCCCCTGCGGGAACTCGTCCACGACGAGGAGCTGCGCGACACCCTGCAGCGCGCGGTCGACGAGGCCAACCGGCTGGTCTCGCGCGCCGAGTCCATCCGCACCTTCACGGTCCTGGAGCACGACTTCACCGAGGAGAGCGGGCACCTCACCCCGTCGCTGAAGCTCAAACGGGACGTGATCACCCGGGACTTCCACGCGGAGATCGAGTCCCTGTACCGCAGGTAGCGCGCCGGGCCGCGCGCGGGGCCGCTTCCCGGTCGCCCCCGGCGCGCGCGTGCCCCGATCGAACGGCCCCGGCCCCGGCGCCGTGCCGTCCCGTCGCCCGCCGCCCCCGGCGACGGGACGGCAGCCCACCGCACCACCCCGCACCGGCAGGGGAGTTGCCCGGCACGCCGCACCGCGTCCCGTCCCACCGCATACCGTGGACCCGTCACGGACGACGACCGAGGAGCCCCGCATGCGGATCGCCACAACGATCTTCCTCACCGACGAGACGATCACCCCGGTCCGGGTCGCGCGCGAGCTGGAGCAGCGCGGATTCGCCGGCCTGTACCTGCCCGAGCACACCCACATCCCCGTCAGCCGGGACACGCCGTATCCGGCGGGAGGTGATCTTCCGGCCGAATACGGACGCACCCTCGACCCGTTCGTCGCCCTCGCGCAGGCCGCCGCCGTCACCGAGCGGCTGGCCCTCGGTACCGGGATCACGCTGATCGCCCAGCACGACCCCATCGACCTGGCGAAGCAGGCCGCCACCCTCGACCACCTCTCCGGTGGCCGGTTCACGCTGGGCATCGGCTACGGCTGGAACGTGGAGGAGGCCGCCGACCACGGTGTCCACTGGCCGACCCGCCGCGCGCTCGGCAGCGACCGGCTGGCCCTGATGCGCGCCCTCTGGGCCGACGAACCGACCGCCTACGAAGGTGAGTTCGGCTCGGTCCGGGCGAGCCACGCCCATCCGAAGCCGGTCCAGCAGCCGCGCGGCCCGGTCACCGGGCCGCGCACCCTGATCGGCGGTGCGGCCGGCCCGAAGCTGTTCGAGCGGATCGCCCGGGAGGCGGACGGCTGGCTGCCGATCGGCGGGCGCGGCCTGTCGGAGTCCGTACCGAAGCTGCGGGCGGCCTGGGAGGAGGCCGGCCGCGACCCGGCGCACCTCCAGGTGGTGCCGTACGCCGTCCGGCCCGAGCCGGGGAAGCTGGCGCACTACGCGGACCTGGGCGTCGAGGAGGTCGTCCTGCAGCTTCCGCCCGCCGAGGAGGCCGTGGTGCTGCGCGCGCTGGACGCGTACGCGGCCTATCTGTGAGCCTCCGGTGGCCGATAACCGGCGGCCGTGATCCGTCGGTGCAACCGACGACGCTAAAATCGCATCTATCACCTCCGGACATCGATGGTGCGGCCCGTGTGCGTGTGTGCTCGGCTGCCTGGGAGCGGGAGCACGATGAACAGGCCCTTGCGGCACATAGCCATCTTCTGTGGGCTCTTGATGCTGGCCCTGCTGGTCCGGACGAACTGGCTCCAGTACGCCAAGAGCGAGGAGCTGGCCACCCACGAGAACAACCGGCGCGTCAAGATCAACCAGTTCGCCACCCCGCGCGGTGACATCATCGTGGGCGGCAAGGCGGTCACCGGGTCGAAGCTGGTCGAGGGGACCGACTTCAAGTACCAGCGGACCTTCAAGCAGGGCCCGATGTACGCGCCGGTCACCGGCTACGCCTCGCAGGCCCAGGGCATGTCGCTCCTGGAGAAGACGTACGACAGCATCCTCAGCGGCCAGGACGAGCGCTTCGCGTTCCGGCACGCGAAGGACATCCTGACCGGTGAGGAGCGGCGCGGCGGCGATGTGGTCACCACGATCGACCCGAAGGCGCAGGAGGCGGCCTACAAGGGCCTGTCCGACCTCGACGCGCGGGGTGCGGTCGTCGCCCTCGAACCGTCGACCGGCAAGGTCCTCGCCATGGTCTCGACGCCCTCGTACGACCCCTCGGTCTTCGCGGGCAACTCCTTCAAGGAGGGCGACAAGTTCCAGGCCCTGATCGACGACAAGGGCAAGCCGCTGGCCAACCGCCCGCTGCGTGAGACCTTCCCGCCCGGCTCCACCTTCAAGATCCTGACGGCGGCCGCCGCCCTGGAGCACGGGGTCGTCGACGACGTCGACGCGCGGACCGACGCGGTCTCCCCGTACCAGCTGCCGCTGTCGACGAACAAGATCAGCAGTGAGGCCGGGGACGCGGCGTGCAACAAGGCGTCGCTGAAGGTGGCCATGCAGTTCTCCTGCAACAACGTCTTCCTGGACGCCGCCCTGAAGGTGGGCGACCAGGGGATGCGGGAGACGGCCGAGAAGTTCGGCTTCAACGAGGACGTCTACTCGGACGCCTTCGGTGACATGCTCGCCACCAAGAGTCTGTATCCGGACAAGCTCGACAAGCCCGGCACCGCCCTCACCGGCATGGGCCAGGGCAGCCTCACGAGCACCCCGATGCAGATGGCGATGGTCACCGCGGCCCTCGCCAACAACGGCAAGCTGATGCAGCCCTACATCGTCGACAAGCTGCTCGGGCCGGACCTCTCCACCCTGGAGGAGCACGAGCCGAAGCTCATGAGCCAGGCGGTGTCCGAGGAGACCGCCGCCAAGATCCAGGAGATGATGGAGTTCACCGCCAAGGAGGGCAGCGCGCAGCGCGCCCTGATCGACGGCGTGACGGTGGGCGGCAAGACGGGTACGGCGCAGCGCGGTGACGACGTCACCAAGGAGGTCCCGTACGGCTGGTTCGTCTCGTACGGCAAGAAGCCCGACGGCCAGTCGGTGGCGGTCGCGGTGTTCATCGACCCGACCGCGATGGACATCTCCCGCTCGGACATCTCGGGCGGTGGCCTGGGTGGTCCGATCGCCAGGAACGTGATGAAGGCGGTGCTCGGGAAGTAGCGGGCCGCACCCCCTGCGACGTCGAAAGGCCGGGCTCTCCACCCCTGATGGAGAGCCCGGCCCGTTTCGTGGGAGGTCCGAGCGGCGGACCCGGCGGTCAGGACCGGGTCAGCGCTTGATCTCCTTGATCTTGAGCATCCGGGTGATGACCTTGTCGAGCTCCTCGTCCTGGAAGACGTTCTTCCAGTCGTCGCGGACGATCGACTCGCGGCCGTAGTCCATCGCGATCAGGCACGCGTCGGAGAACGGGTTCGAGCCCTTGAGGGTGTTGGCGAGCGCGACCTGGGTGTGGCCGAGCAGCATGGCGCGGGCCGCCTTCTCCGGGACGCCCACGGTGTGGACGGTCTCGTGGAGCGCCTCGGTCAGCAGGGCGCCGACCATGCAGGCGATCGTCTCGACGAGGGTCGGCTCCAGCACGGCGAGCTGCTTGACGGTCACCCAGTGCACCTCGACGACCGGGGCGTACATGGTGGAGATGACGGCCTCGGCGAGCTCCTGGGCGGCCGGGTCGGCGGTCCCGTCGGCCGGCTCGAAGGCGGCGACGACCTCCTGCGGGGCGGCGATCCCGCCGAAGGTGTCCGCCCACTCCTCCTTCGTGGTGCGCTCCAGGAACACCGACGGGTGGCAGGGGTGCGCCACCGCGTTGTGCACGTCCGCGCGCCGGGTCAGCAGGCCCGCGTAGGCGGCGGCCGGGTCCAGGGTCAGCAGGATCGCGCCGGGCTTCATCAGCGGGACGAGCTGCTCGGAGACCGTGCCGAGGACGACGTCGGGGACGGCGAGGATCACCACGTCGGCCCGTGCGGCGGCGTCGGCGCTGTCCGTCAGCTCGCGGCCGAGCCCGCGGACCAGTTCCTGGCCCTGGGGGGAGTTCTCGGAGAAGAGGGTGGTGAAGTCGCTCTCGACCAGGTTGTTGGAGACGCGCTGGCCCATCTTGCCTGCGGCCCCGATGACGGCGACGGTCCTGGATCCGGTGGCCATTACTTGCTCCTCATGAGGGTGTTGATGCTGTGCCGGGTCCACTGGTCCTCCAGGCGGGCGGTTTCCTCGAAATCGCCCTGCCAGGGGAGCCAGTGCTCCACGATCTGGTTGATGCCCCGCTCGTCAGGACCGACCTTCTGGATCATGTGGTCGTAGTCGAGGAGGCCCTCGCCGAGCGGGCAGCCGGCATAGGTGAAGCCGACCCAGCCGTCACGGCGGGAGAACGAGAAGTCCTTGACGTGGATGTTCACCACGTGGGGCGCGGTGGCCTCGACGACGTCCACCGGGCGCTCCAGCCGGGCGACGCTGTTGCCCGGGTCGAGGACGACACCGAGGTACGGGCTGTCCACGCCGCGCACGACGGCCAGCAGGTCGTCGGTGGAGACCTGTTCGTAGGTCTCCAGGCCGAGGGTGACACCGGCCGCCGCGTAGGCGGGGACCGTCTCGCGCAGCAGGGCGGTGGCCTCCGCGACGGTCGGCCGGTGGTCCGCGGTGTTCAGCATGGAGCGGACCAGGGTGATCCCCAGCCGGCGCGCGATGCGGAGGTGGGCGGCCAGGTGCTCGGTGCCCACGCCCCTGGTGCCCAGCTCCAGCGTGATGCCGTGCCCGGCGGCCGTGGCGCGCAGGGCGTCGAGCTGCTCGTCGTCGTAGGTCTCGATCGGCGGGTAGTCGCAGATCTGGAAGACCTCGGCGCCCGTCTCCCGGGTCTGCGCGAGCATCTCGTCGAGGGTGAGCGGGCGGGGGGCCCGCTCGGAGATGCGCCAGAAGAAGGCGTAGGTGCTCAGGCCGTAGGACACGGGAGGGCTCCTTCCAGCGTCTCGTCGAGGATGCGTCCCACCGCTGCCGGGTCGTGGGCGAAGCGGCCGAGGAACAGCCCGTCGACGCCGGTGCCCAGCTCGGTGAGCAGGCCGGGGCCCGCGCTGCCGCCGTAGATCACGCGGCTGCCGGCCAGGGCCGGCTGGGTGGCGAGCCAGGCGGTGAGGGCCTCGCAGACCGTGCGGATGTGGCCGGGGGAGGCGGGCCGGGGGGCGCCGATGGCCCACTGCGGTTCGTACGCGAGGACGACCGGGGCGAGGGGACCCTCGTGGGCGGCCGTGGCCAGGATGCGCTCGGCCTCGGCGACCGTGCGGGCGGCCGCCTCGGCGGGGGCGACCTGGTCGAGTTCGCCGACGCAGAGCACCGGGGCCAGCCCGTTGCGCAGGGCGGCGGCCGTCTTCGCCGCGACGACCGTGTCGCCCTCGCCGAAGAGCCGGCGGCGCTCGGCGTGGCCGACCTCGGCGTAGCGGGCGCCGATCTCGCGCAGATGGGCGCCGCTGACCTCGCCGGTGTACGGGCCGGAGTCGTCGGTGGCCAGGTCCTGGGCCCCGGTGCGGACCTCGGTGCCTGCCAGGATGCCGGTGACCGGGACGAGCGCGGGGAAGGCGGGCAGCACGAAGAGCTCGGCGGTGCCGCCGGTGACGGCGGGGTGCCGGGCGGCCAGCGAGGCGATGCTGCGGGCCCAGTTCAGGGTCTCGTGGTGGCCGAAGTACATCTTGAGGCTCACCCCGATCGTGACCCGGGGGCCCGGCGCGGGCGCCGGGACGGCGTACAGGGCGGGCGCCGTCCCGGTGGCCCCGGCCGGTTCCGGCGCCGGGTTCTGCGGAGCGTTCTGCGCGGCGGGCATCAGGCTGCGGCTTCCTGCTCGTCCGGGTTGCCGTTCCGGCTCTCGTAGTCGTCCATCAGCGCGACCTTGGCGGCGGACGCCGAGGCCTCGTCGAAGCGGTAGGTCAGCCACTCGGAGGCCAGCCGGCGGGCCAGCTCCAGACCGACGACGCGCTGGCCGAAGGTGAGGACCTGCGCGTTGTTGGAGAGGACCGCGCGCTCGACGGAGAAGGAGTCGTGGGCGGTGACGGCCCGGACGCCCCTGACCTTGTTCGCGGCGATGGCCACACCGAGGCCCGTGCCGCAGACCAGCAGGGCGCGGTCGGCCTCGCCGCGGGCGATCATCTCGGCGGCGGCGATGGCGACCTTCGGGTAGGCGGTGTGCCCGTCCGCGTCGACGCCCACGTCGGTGACGGCGGCGACGAGGCCGCTGGCCTCCAGGTCCTTCCTGAGGGCTTCCTTGTAGGCGTAGCCGGCGTCGTCGGAGCCGACGACGATGCGGAGCTTCTCGGACATCAGTGCTTCTCCAGGGTGGGTGCGAACACGCCGTGCACGGCACGGACGATCAGGGCGAGCGAGTGGGCTCCGGCGTCCGGAGTGCCGAGGCTCTTCTCGGCGTGCGGGCGGGCGCGGCCCATCCGGGGGAGCAGGTCGGCCGTGGCCTCGGCGGCCGCGGACGCGGAGTGCGCGGCGGTGTCCCAGGCGGTGGCCAGGGGCTGTCCCGCGTGGGCGGCGGCGGTGAGCGCGTAGGAGAAGGGGACGAGGACGTCGACCATCGTCTTGTCGCCGACCTCCGCCTTGCCCAGCTCCCGTACTCCCGCCGAGGCCTGCGCGACTCCGGAGGCGACCGCCGCGGCCGTGGGCCGGGCGGTGTCGCCGAGCGCGCTGCCGACCGCCCGGAGGATGACGCCCCACAGGGCGCCGGAGGTGCCGCCGGCCCGGTCGGCCCAGGCGTCGGCGGCCCGGTGCAGAAGCGTTTCTGCGCCGGCGCCGAGCGCCTCGGCGCGGACCGCCGCCTCGTACGCCCCGGTGGAGCCGCGCTGCATGCCGATGCCGTGGTCGCCGTCGCCGGCGACCGCGTCGATGCGGCCGAGCTCGTCGGCGTGGACGTCGACGGTGTCCTTGAGGACGCGCAGTGCGGCGAGGGCGGTGCGGGCCGCCGCGCGGGAGTCGTCGGTGGCGGGCGGGACGGTGTCCTCGGCGGTCTCCGCGGACGGGCCGGGCACGAACAGGTCCGCCGCCTCGACCGTTCCCTTGCGGTAGGCGGGAGCGTCGGCCGGGGCCGTCCACAGCGGTTCCAGCTCGTCGGTGAGCCAGCACAGGGTGAGCGAGACACCGGCCATGTCGAAGCTGGTGACCAGCTCGCCGACCTCCGGGTCCACGGCCTCGACGCCGGCCTCCGCGAGGAGCTGGGCGACCCGGCGGTAGACGACGAACAGCTCCTCGTACTTCACCGAGCCGAGGCCGTTGAGGATCACCGCGACCCGCTGTCCGCGGGGCGACGCGACCCCGTCGGGGAGTTCGCCGAGGACGGTGGAGACCAGGAGCTCGGCGGCCTCGTCGGCGGTCGGCACGGGCCGCTCACCCATGCCGGGCTCGCCGTGGATGCCGAGGCCGACGGCCATCCGGCCCTCGGGCACGGTGAACAGCGGGTGGTCGGCGCCCGGCAGGGTGCAGCCGGAGAACGCGACGCCGAAGGAACGGGTGCGGGCGTTGGCCAGCTCCGCGATCCGGGTCACCTCGTCCAGCGGCTGTCCGGCCTCGGCCGCCGCCGCGGCCGTCTTGAAGACGACCAGGTCCCCGGCGACCCCGCGGCGCTTGTGCGCCTCCTCGGACGAGGCGCTGGACATGTCGTCCGTGACACCGAGCGTGCGGGTGGGCACGCCCTCCTCGGTCAGCCGCGCCGCGGCCTGGCCGAAGTGCAGGACGTCGCCCGCGTAGTTGCCGTAGGCGAGGAGCACGCCGCCGCCGGTCTCGGCGGCCCGGGCGACCTGGCGCACCTGGTGCGCGGAGGGCGAGGCGAAGACGTTGCCGACCGCCGCGCCGTGGGCGAGGCCCTGGCCGACCAGTCCGGAGAAGGCCGGGTAGTGCCCGGAGCCGCCGCCGACCACCACGGCGACCTGCCCGGGGGCGGTGCGGGTGGCCCGGACCACCCCGCCGGGTACCTGGCGGACCCGGCGGGGGTGGGCGGCGGCGAAGCCTTCGAGCGCCTCGTCGGCGAAGGCGGCGGGGTCGTTGGACAGGCGGGTCATCAGCGAACCTCTGCGAGAGGCCGGCCGTGGTGCGCGTCCCGGTCCTTGGACCGTTTGGCGAGCCACAGCATCAGCGCGGCGGACATGAGCATGAAGGCCCCGACGAGGAACAGCGGCAGGTAGTAGGCACCGCTGAAGTCCTTCAGCCAGCCGGTCACATAGCCTGCGGCGAAGCCGGCCACGTTGCCCGCGGTGTTGATCAGGGCGATACCGGCCGCGGCTGCCGCGCCGGTCAGGAACTGCGAGGGGACGGACCAGAAGACCGGCAGCGCGGCGAAGATCGCACAGGCGGTGACGGTGATGACGGCGACCGTGGCGGCGGGCGAGCCCATGTACAGGGCGAGCGGGATGGAGAGCCCGCCGACGACGGCCGGTCCCGCGATGTGCCAGGTGTGCACCCCGTGCCGGGTGGCGTGCCGCGACCAGAAGTAGAGGACGATCGCGGCCGGGAGGTACGGGATGGCCGTGATCAGCGCCTTGTCCATCACGGTGAACGTCGTGCCGAACTGGTCCTGGAAGCCGTTGATGATCGTCGGCAGGAAGAAGGCGAGGGCGTACAGGCCGTAGATGAAGCCGAAGTAGATGAGGGCGAGCGTCCAGACGCGGCCGTTGGTGAAGGCGGCCTTCAGGGCCTCCCTGCCGTGGCCGGTCTTCTCGTCCGCGCCCGTCTTGCCGGCGTTCTCGGCGGCGAGCTCCTCGGTCAGCCAGTCCCGCTCCTCGCGGGTCAGCCACTTCGCGTCGGCCGGCTTGTCGATCAGGTAGAACCAGGCGACGACGCCCAGCAGGATCGCCGGGACGGACACGCCGAGGAACATGACGCGCCAGCCTTCGAGGCCGAAGAGCCCGTGCTGGTTGATGAACCAGCCGGCCAGCGGGGCGCCGATGACGGTGGTCAGGGGCTGCGCCAGGTAGAAGAGGCCGAGCACCTTCGTACGGTGCCGGGAGGGCACCCACTGGCTCAGGAAGAGGATCGCGCCGGGGAAGAAGCCGGCCTCGGCGACACCGAGCAGGAAGCGGAGCGCGTAGAGCTGCTCGCTGTTCTGCACCCAGGTGAAGAGGAGGGCGACGATGCCCCAGGACACCATGATCCTGGCCAGCCAGCGCCGGGCGCCGAACTTGTGCAGTGCCATGTTGCTGGGCACTTCGAGAATGATGTAGCCGATGAAGAACACGCCGGAGGCGAAGCCGAACTGCGCCGCGGTGAGGGCGAGGTCCTGACCCATGCCGTTGGGCTCGGCGAAGGAGACGGCCGTCCGGTCCAGGTAGTTCACGAAGAACATCAGGGCCACGAAGGGGACGAGCCGGACCGAGACCTTCTTGATCGCTGATCTCTCGATCGCTGAATGCGCAGTGGCGCCCATGGAGACTCCTCGCTTGCGGACTGCTTTGTCCGGTTCCGTGTCCACTCCGGCAGGCGAAGACGAACCGTGGAAGGTTGTGTTTCCGGCCGGTGAACAACTCCAAGCTAGCCCTGGATCCTAAATTGGTCACCAATTTACCAAAGTGACGTAGGTCGCTCTGCTGAGCTCTTCTCCTGGGCCGATGAGCGCGTTATCGTCCGCCCGCTCCGGGGTTGCTCCGGCCGGTCTGATGTACTGGTCAGCGTGTCCACGCAGCCCGAAGACCCCGATTTCACGTCCCTCCTGCGCCCCGTCGTACGGGAGTCCTCGGTCAGTGAGGTGGCCAAGCGACTCCTTGATCACCTGTCCCAGGGGAACCTGAAGCCGGGCACCCGCCTGCCCGCCGAACGCCAGCTCGCCGACGCGCTCGGCGTCGCGCGCTCCAGCGTCCGCGGCGCGCTGTCCGCGCTGGACGTCCTCGGCATCATCGAGATCAGGCCGGGCTCGGGCTCGTACGTCCGCGAGGGGACCTCGGAGTTCCTGCCGCGGGCCATCAACTGGGGTCTGATGCTCGGTCAGCGCCGCACCCAGGACCTGGTCGAGGTCCGCACCTTCATGGAGGGCATGTCGGCACGGCTGGCCGCGGACCGGGCGTCCGGGGAGGACGTCGAGCGGCTGGAGGAGCACCTGGAGCGGATGCGGGAGGCGGGCACCGACGTCAAGGCGTTCATCGACGCCGATATCGCCTTCCACCTGGAGACCGCGAACATCGCCCGCAACACGGTGCTCAGCGACATCCTGCATTCCATCCGGGCGCTGCTTCAGGTGTGGATGGAACGGGCGGGGGACATCGAGGGCACCGTCAGCGGGACGCTCCACGAGCACGGGGCCGTGCTCGACGCGATCCGGGCCGGGGACCCGGAGGGGGCGGACCTGGCGATGGCCGAGCACATGCGGCTGGCGAGCGACCGGCTGAGGCTGTCGCTGCGCGGCGACGACGCCTGACCGGACGGACCCACCCGGCCGGCGACGGCCCCCGCCTCAGGTGTGCGCCCGCTCGGGGCGCGCGGACCCCTCGGCCGGGGTGACCTCCTCCGTGGCCGGAGCGTCCGCCGTGTCCGGGGCCGGGGCGTCCGTCTTGTCCGTGGCCGGGGCGTCCGCGTCCGCCCGGTCGGCGGGCGCGGCTCCCGGCCGGGTCGGCGCGGTGGTGTGCCCGGGGAGTGCGGCCTCCTCCTCTCCGACGGCCTCCGAGGCGACCCGCCCGGGCGGTGCCGTCGCCCCCTCGGGGCCGGAGCCGGAGCCGGGGGGGAGGGCGCCCCGCGCGGGCGGTGCTCCCTCCTCGGCCGGGAGTGCGGGCGCTTCCGGGGTGGAGGCCGGTGCCTCGTCGGCCGGCGTCTCCCCGGACGGCGCATCCCCGGACGGCGCCTCCTGGGCCGGTGCCGGTGCGGGCACCGCCGTGGTGGCCGATCGCGCGGGCGGTGCGTCGAACGCCCTCCGGCGTCCGCCTCCGCCGAGCAGCGCCGGCAGTTCGGTCAGGGAGCCGAGGCGCCAGTCCGCCGTCTCCACGACGTCCGGGTGGTCAGCCCACCAATGCCCGTACGGCCCGCGGCGGATGTGCGCCGCCCGCAGTCCCGAGGACTTCGCCGGGAAGAGGTCGTCGGCGGGATGGTCGCCCACGTACAGGGTGTCCTCCGGCGCGGCCCCGGACGCCTCCAGTACGCGGACGAAGAACTCCCGGTCCGGTTTGGCGGCGCCCCACTCCTCCGAGGTCGCCACCAGATCGGCCGGCAGGTCCAGGGCCCGCAGCAGCTCCCCGGCCCGGGTCGTCCCGTCACCGGCGACGACGATCCGCAGACCGAGGGCGCGCAGCTCGGCCAGGGCGGGCCGGACGTCGGGGTAGAGGTCGGTCTCGTCCAGGTACTCGCCGCGCCCGGCCGCCGCACGGGCGTGGCAGGCCTCGCCGACGTCCATCCCGGGGCGCAGAACCCGCAGCGCGTCGGTGCCGTCGCGGCCCTGGGCGACGGCGGCGCCGACGAGCGCGCTGACGGTGTGCGACGGGACCCCGAGCCAGTCGGCCCAGGAGGCCCAGTGGCGGTCGTCGCGGACGAGAGTTTCTCCGATGTCGAAGACGATCGTTTTCATCACCCCTCCGAGCCTAGGGGGCAAGTGGGACATAACGGCCAAGGCGCCAGTGTCGGAGGGGTGGTTGTGCCGGACACGGGCCCTGGTCCGGGAGGGGCGGCGCGCTCGTATGCTCGGATCATGACCGATCCTCAGCGCCCCACGACCAACGCCATGCGGCGCGCCCTCCGGCGGGCCCGCGACGGTGTCGCCCTCGACGTGGCCGAGGCCGCGGTACTGCTCCGCGCGCGGGGCGAGGACCTGACCGACCTCGCCGCGTCCGCCGCCCGGGTCCGGGACGCGGGTCTCGACGCGGCGGGCCGCCCCGGAGTGATCACGTACTCCCGCAAGGTCTTCATCCCGCTGACCCGGCTCTGCCGTGACACCTGCCACTACTGCACCTTCGTCACGGTGCCGGGCAAGCTCCGCCGCGACGGGCACGGGATGTTCCTGTCGCCGGACGAGGTCCTCGACATCGCCCGTAAGGGTGCCGAAATGGGCTGCAAGGAGGCCTTGTTCACACTCGGCGACCGGCCCGAGGACCGCTGGCCCGAGGCGCGCGCGTGGCTGGAGGCCGAGGGGTACGACGACACCCTGGCGTACGTGCGGGCCATGGCGGTCCGGGTGCTGGAGGAGACGGGACTGCTCCCGCACCTGAACCCCGGTGTGATGACCTGGACGGACCTGCAGCGGCTGAAGCCGGTCGCCCCCTCCATGGGCATGATGCTGGAGACGACGGCCACCCGGCTGTGGTCGGAGAAGGGCGGCCCCCACCACGGTTCCCCGGACAAGGAGCCGGCCGTCCGGCTGCGGGTGCTGGAGGACGCGGGCCGGTCCAACGTGCCGTTCACCACCGGCATCCTGATCGGGATCGGCGAGTCCTACGAGGAGCGTGCCGACTCCCTCTTCGAGCTGCGCAGGACGGCGCGCGCCTATCACGGCATCCAGGAGGTCATCGTCCAGAACTTCCGCGCCAAGCCGGACACCGCGATGCGCGGGATGCCGGACGCGGAGCTGGAGGAGCTCGCCGCCGCGATCGCCGTCGCCCGCCACATCCTCGGCCCGTCGGCGCGCATCCAGGCCCCGCCGAATCTCGTCGACGCCGAGTACGCCCTGCTGATCGGTGCGGGCATCGACGACTGGGGCGGCGTCTCGCCCCTCACCCCGGACCACGTGAACCCCGAGCGCCCCTGGCCGCACATCGAGGAACTCGCCGCGCGCACCGCGGAGTCCGGCTTCCGGCTCCGGGAACGTCTCACCATCTACCCGGAGTTCATCCAGCGCGGCGAGCCCTGGCTCGACCCGCGCCTCCTGCCGCACGTGCGGGCCCTCGCCGACCCGGAGACGGGCCTCGCCAAGGAGGGCGCGGTCCCGGCCGGGCTGCCCTGGCAGGAGCCCGACCAGGGCTTCGGCGCCTCCGGCCGCACCGATCTGCACCGCACCATCGACACCGAGGGCCGCACCGGCGACCGGCGCGACGACTTCGACGTGGTCTACGGCGACTGGGAGGCCCTGCGGGAGGCCGCCGCACCCGGCATGGTCCCCTCCAGGATCGACACCGACGTGCGCCAGGCCCTGAGCCAGGCCGCCGACGACCCCACGAAGCTCACCGACGACCAGGCGCTCGCCCTGCTCCACGCGGACGGGCCCGCACTGGACGAACTGTGCAGGATCGCGGACACCCTGCGCCGCGACGTGGTCGGGGACGACGTCACCTACATCGTCACCAGGAACATCAACTTCACCAATGTCTGCTACACCGGCTGCCGGTTCTGCGCCTTCGCCCAGCGGCGTACGGACGCCGACGCCTACACCCTCTCCCTGGACCAGGTCGCCGACCGCGCGGCGCAGGCCTGGGACGTCGGCGCGGTCGAGGTCTGCATGCAGGGCGGCATCCACCCGGACCTGCCCGGCACCGCGTACTTCGACATCGCCCGCGCGGTGAAGGAGCGGGTGCCCGGCATGCACGTCCACGCCTTCTCGCCGATGGAGGTCGTCAACGGCGCGACCCGCACCGGCCTGTCCGTCCGCGACTGGCTGACGGCGGCCAGGGAGGCGGGGCTCGACTCGATCCCCGGCACGGCCGCGGAGATCCTCGACGACGAGGTCCGCTGGGTCCTCACCAAGGGCAAGCTGCCCACCGCCACCTGGCTGGAGGTCATCAGGACGGCGCACGAGGCGGGGCTGCGCTCCTCGTCCACGATGATGTACGGCCATGTCGACCAGCCCCGTCACTGGCTCGGCCACCTCAGGACGCTGGCCCGCCTCCAGCAGGAGACCGGCGGCTTCACGGAGTTCGTCACCCTCCCGTTCATCCACACCAACGCCCCGGTCTACCTGGCCGGCATCGCCCGCCCCGGGCCCACCGACCGGGACAACCGGGCCGTCACCGCGATGGCGCGCCTCCTGCTCCACCCGCACATCACCAACATCCAGACCAGCTGGGTGAAGCTCGGCACCGAGGGGGCCGCCGAGATGCTCCGCTCGGGTGCGAACGACCTCGGCGGGACCCTGATGGAGGAGACCATCTCCCGTATGGCGGGCTCCGGTTACGGTTCGTACCGCTCGGTCCGGGACCTGGTCGCCATCGCCGACCTCGCGGGCCGGCCGGCGAAGCCGCGTACGACGCTGTACGGCGAGGTCCCCGCGGAGCGCGTCACGGCCGCCGCGGCATCGGACGGCCACCTCCCCGAGCTGCTGCCGGTGCTGGAGAGCTGACCCGTCCGGCCTCCGGGGCTCCCTGCTCCCGGGCTTCCCGCTCCCCGCCCTCGCCGCTTCCCGCCCTCGCGGCTTCCCGTCGGGAGGCGCGGGGGCCGGAGGCGACCCGTCCGGTCCCGGCCGCCCGCCGCCGTGGCCCGGTCCCGGTCCCGGACCCCGACCCGTACCCGTACCCGAACCCGGACCCGTACGGGCCGTTGTCCCGGATCCCCGCGCGGACGTGGTCCGGAACATGCGGTGCGAGGGTCCCGGAACATGCGGTGCGAGGGTCCCGGAACATGCGGTGCGAGGGTCCCGGGACACGCGGTGCGAGGGTCCCGGGACACGCGGTGCGAGGGCCCCGGAAAAGGTGAGGAATGCCGTCCTTACGTGCGCCGCCGTGCTAGTCCGTACATAGCGTTCCTGTCATGAGCCCACCGTTCCCATTCGATTACAGTGCTTGCGCAGTCGCACCGTGATTCGGAGGAGAAGGGGGCACGGTGGCCACAGGGACCACAGCCGTCTGGGGTCGCGCCCAGCAGCAGGACTTCCGCGGCCGGGTCCGGGGTTCCCTGCTCGGCGGGGCCATCGGGGACGCGCTCGGGGCGGGTGTCGCGGGGCTCACCCTGGAGGCGATACGCGCCGCCCACGGTGCGGACGGTGTGGCCGACTTCGTCCCCGCGCACGGCAGACGCGGTGCCGTCACCGCCGTCACCCAGCTGACCCTCTTCACCGTCGACGGCCTGATCCGGGCCCAGGTCCGCCGGGACACCGGCGCCTGGCACCCGCCCACCGACGTGCACCGCGCCCATCTGCGCTGGGCGGCCACCCAGAACGCCTGGGGGCCCGACGAACGCCGCAAGGACAACGGCTGGCTGGCCCGGGAGGAGTGGCTGTACGCCCGCCGCGCCCCGACCCGGGAGTGCCTGGCCGGCTTCGGGGACACCACCATGGGCACGCTCGCCGTACCCAAGAACCCGGCGGCGCGGGACTCGGCCGCGCTCACCCGCTCCGCCCCCTTCGGGCTCCTCGTCGGCTGGGAGCCCCAGCTCGTCCTCCAGCTGGCGGTCGAGTGCGCCGCCCACACCCACGGCCACGCCACCGCCCAGCTCGCGGCCGGCGCACTCGCGGTGATGGTGCACGGACTGGCCCGCGGGGAGACCCTGGACGGTTCGGTCCAGCGCGTCCTGGCCCTGACCGCCGAACGGCCCGGCGGCGAACAGGTCGGCGAGGCACTGCGGCAGGCGCTCGGCTCCGTACGCCAGGGGATCCCCGGCCCCGCCCTCATCGAGGCGCTCGGCGACACCGACTCCGCGGAGGAGGTGCTGGCCGTGGCGCTGTACTGCGCGCTGGTCGGCGAGGACGTGCGGCACGGTCTGCGGCTCGCCGTGAACCACTCCGGACCGTCCGCGGCCACCGGGGCCGTCTGCGGGGCCCTCCTCGGGGCCCTGCACGGTGAGACGGCGCTGCCGCCGGCCTGGCTGGCGGAACTGGAGGGGCGCTCGACGCTCCTCGAACTCTCCGACGACTTCGCCATGGAGATGACCCAGGGACCGGCCTTGCACAGCCCGACCGCGGTCGCCCCGGGCTGGCTGGCCCGCTACCCGCGGGACTGAGCGCAGGACGACCGCGGCAGCCGCACCGGCCTCAGGCGAGGTCGTGCTTCAGCCGGTCGTTGGCCTGGGCGACGGCGTCGTTCATCCGCTCCAGCACCGCGATCGCCGTGCCGAGCTCACCGGCGTCCGCCTGCCGCAGGACGGCCGCGATCTCCACGCCGGCGGCCCCCATGAACGCCCGGGCCTGCTCCTGGGCCGCCTCCGTCGGGCGCAGGGTGACGCGCCGCCGGTCGGTGTGCTCACGGCTGCGGACCAGCATCCGCGCCTGCTCCAGCCGGTTCAGCAGCACCGTCGTCGCACCGGAGGTCATCCCGATCCGGCGCGACAGCCGCGCCGGTGTGAGCGGGTCACCGCCCTGCGCCGCCCAGATGATCTGCCCCAGGGCCTGGGCGTCGGACGTGGGCAGCTTCATCCAGGTGGACAGGTGCTGGTTCAGCTCGGCGAAGCCGACCGCCCAGTCGCGGAGGGCCTCCATCACCGCGACCTGCGCAGGCTCCCAGTTCTCGGTCAGCGGATCGACCACGCGCAACCCATCCCTTCTTGTTAAAGTAACTTTACATTGAAGCTTTCAGGAAGGTGTGACATGCACGAGCGCAGTGCTGTGGTGTCCGGGGCCAGTATCGCCGGTCTGTCGGCGGCGTTCTGGCTGCGTCGGCTCGGGTGGCAGGTCACGGTGATCGAACGTGCACCCGCCTTCCGCGACGGGGGCCAGAACGTCGACGTGCGCGGAGTGGCGCGCGAGGTCCTCCACCGGATGGGCCTGTTCGACGAGGTGAAGCGGCAGAACACGACGGAGACCGGCACGGTCCTCGTCGACGCCTCCGGTGAGGTGACCATGGAGCTTCCCTCCGGCGGCCAGGACGGGGCCACCGCCGAACTGGAGGTGCTCCGAGGCGACTTCGCCCGCATCATCCACGACGGCCTCCCTCCGGGGGTCACGTTCGTCTACGGCGACACCGTCGAGGACGTGGCGGACGGCCCCGGGGACGTCCGCATCGTCACCGCGCAGGGGCGCGAACTCCGGTGCGACCTGCTGGTGATCGCCGAAGGGGTGCGCTCGGCCACGCGCGACCGGGTGTTCCCGGCCGGCGACGTCACCACGACCGATCTCGACGTGACGATGGTCTTCGGCACCATCCCCCGGACGCCCGGCGACGACGACCGCTGGCGCTGGCACAACGCGACCCGCGGACGCCAGATCCACCTGCGCCCCGACAACCACGGCACCACCCGCGCGATCCTCGCCTACAGCCCCGGCGACGGCCTCACCCGCCTGGACCGCGGCGAGGCCCTGGCCCGCCTCAGGACCCGCTACGCCGACGCCGGCTGGGAGGCACCCCGGGTGCTGGACGCCTTCGACACGTCCGACGACGTCTACATCGA
Organism: Streptomyces sp. NPDC006296; assembly: GCF_040613235.1. Classification (NCBI taxonomy): domain Bacteria; kingdom Bacillati; phylum Actinomycetota; class Actinomycetes; order Kitasatosporales; family Streptomycetaceae; genus Streptomyces; species Streptomyces sp. NPDC006296. Next base: position 93,397 of record NZ_JBEXRT010000020.1, read on the forward strand.
CCAGCTCGCCCAGGTCCGGATGGCGTCCTGGCACCGCGGCCGGACCGTGATGGCCGGGGACGCCGGCTGGTGCGTCACCCCGATGGGCGGAGGGGGCGCCTCCCTCGCCCTCACCAGCGGCTATGTGCTGGCCGCTGAACTCGCCCGGCACCCCGGCGACACCGAAGCGGCACTCACCGCCTACGAGGCGTGGATGCGCCCCCTCGTCGACGACGTCCAGAGCCTTCCCCGGGGGCTGAAGCACTTCGCCTACCCGCAGACCCGGACCGGTCTGGCCCTGCGGCACCTGGCCGGCAAGGTGCTCACCTCGCCCCCGCTCCGGCCCCTCGCCGCGAAGTTCACCCAGGTCGCGGAGACGGGACGGAAGCTGCCCGAGATCCCCGGGGGAGCCGTGTGACACCGAGCCGCGGCGACGCTCGGCCGCGCCGCGCGGCGGCACGGGGGCGGGCGGGCGTCGTCGTACCGCCCGGTGTCCGCACGCCCCGCCCGCCGGTCGGGACGCCCGACCGCACGCCCGTCCGCCGTCAGTCCTTCGCGCCCTCCACGACCCCGGTGCCCCCGGTGCCGGTGTTCCCCGGGCCGGACTTCTGCCGCGGCACGGCGGCGGCTCCGGCCCCTGCCCCGTCCGTGGGACCGTCGCCGTCCGCGTTGATCCGCTCGATCAGCGCGTCGCGCTCCGGGGTGTCCTCGGGCTTGACGAAGCCGATGACGACGTAGAGCACGAGGGAGATCGCCAGCGGCAGGGCCACCTGGTACTGCAGGGCGACATCCGTCTTCACCGAACCGTCGAAGTTGTAGTTGGTGAGGTAGAAGGCCAGCAGCCCCGCCGCCCAGCTGGTGAGTGCCGCCGTCGGACCGGAGCGGCGGAACCTGCGCAGCAGGCCGAGCATGAACGGGATGGCGATCGGGCCCATGAGTCCGGCCACCCACTTGATGACGACCGAGATGATGTCCTTGAACGTCGGCGAGTTGATCTGGGTCGCCAGCGCCATCGAGAGCGCGAGGAAGGCGAGCGTGGACAGCCGGGCCGCCAGCAGTCCGCTGCGGTCGCTCCAGGTGCGGGCCGCCTTGGAGAGGACCGGTGCGATGTCCCGGGTGAAGACCGCCGAGATGGCGTTGGCGTCCGAGGAGCACATGGCCATCGTGTGCGAGAAGAAGCCGACGACGACCAGCCCCAGCAGGCCGTGCGGCAGCAGCTGCTCGGTCATCAGGGCGTAACTGTCGGACGCGTCGGGCTTCTTGGCCTCGACGAGCAGCGGGGCGACCCACATCGGGAAGAAGAGCACCGTCGGCCAGACCAGCCAGAGCACCGCCGACAGCCGGGCCGACCGGGTCGCGGAGCGTGCGGAGTCCGTGGCCATGTAGCGCTGGGCCTGGTTCCACATGCCGCCGTTGTACTCGAAGGTCTTGATGAAGAGGTAGGCCAGGAGGAACGTCACCGTGTACGGTCCCGCCGTCGGGCTCGTGTGGCCCTCCGGCAGCTTGTCCCAGACCGTCCACAGCGAGCTGAAGCCGCCCAGCTTGCTCATGGCGATGACGAGCATGGCCAGCCCGGCGAAGAGCTGGATGACGAACTGCCCGAGCTCGGTGAGCGCGTCCGCCCACAGCCCGCCGACCGTGCAGTACACGGCGGTGATCGCGCCCGTGATGAAGATGCCCTGGGTCAGCGTGATCCCGGTGAACACCGACAGCAGGGTGGCGATGGCGGCCCACTTGGCCCCCACGTCCACGATCTTCAGCAGCAGACCGGACCAGGCGAGCGCCTGCTGGGTCGGGATGTTGTAACGGTTCTTCAGGTATTCGAGCGGCGAGGCGACGTGCAGCCGCGAACGCAGCCGGTTGAGCCGGGGGGCGAAGAGCTTCGCGCCGATGCCGATGCCGATGGCGATCGGCAGCGACCAGGTCACGAAGGACGTGACGCCGTACTGGTACGCGATCCCCGCGTACCCGGTGAACATCACCGCGCTGTAGCCGGACATGTGGTGCGAGATGCCCGACAGCCACCAGGGCATCTTGCCGCCGGCCGTGAAGAAGTCGCTGACGTCGTCCACGCGCTTGTGCGACCAGAGTCCGATCGCGACCATCACACCGAAGTAGCCGATGAGCACGGCCCAGTCGAGACTGTTCATGTGCCCCCTCCAGGGGTCCGCCTTGTGAACGGGAACGCACTTCGCCAGTACGGCCGTTCAGCGGTATCCCCGCGCGGGTAAAGGGGACTTGGGGGATTGAACCGCCTGTCCGGGGCCACGGTCAAGGTAATGGCGATCAGAGATGTGAACACCGATCAGCAAGGCGAACGATTTTACTCGTTCTTGGCCTCGCGGGGCGTTGTCGTGAACGTGACCGCGGCCACACGATGAGCGGGCACTTCGTCAGGCTGTGCAGAGACCGACGCAAAGCACGAACGCCCGAGAACGCAGAACGGCCGCACGGGATGCGGGTCCCGTGCGGCCGGAGAAGGGGGAGAGCTGCACGATGTGGCCGGCGCACCGGTCACACACCGAGTGCTGCCGGTGCCGGACGCGGAGGTCGTGCCGGGTCGCACGTCGGCAGGTGGCGCTGGGTCCGGTGGCGGACCGAGCCCCCTCGGCCAGGACGGCGGGCCAGTCGAGAGGGCTCTTGGCGGTCGTACGCGCCGACCGGACGCCGGTACGGCGCCTGTGGGGCGGGGAACGCGTCAGGCGTTGATCGAGCCCGACGCGACGTCGCGCACGAAGGTGTTCCACGCTCCGGACACGAAGGAGAGCGAGGGACCTTCGGGCGCCTTCGAGTCGCGCACGGCGATGGCCTGCGTGACGGGCGACTTCACTTCGACACACGCACCGTTGCCGCCGGAGTACGACGACTTCGTCCAGTTTTCCGTAGCACCCTGAAGAATGGCCATGTTGACTCCGGTTCAGAGAGTTGATGTGAGTGGCACCAACTTCGTTCCTGTTGGCGTGATCGACGCTACCGGCCAACATCGCTCAGTGGTGTAGTCGTTCACTCGACCGGATGGCATATTCCATGCGGGGCTTCCGCAATCAGGTGGAGACGGTGTATCTTTCCGCCCCAACTTCGTGTGCACCCCTGTGTGTGCGCCACATACGTCGTCGCCGGGCCGGGCCGTCCCGCGGAGGTCCGAGGGGCTCCGCGATGCCCCGTCGGCAGCCGATGAGTGGCGTTGGGCCGCCGACGGGGCCGGGGTCGCTCAGCGGGTGTAGCCCTTGGCGATCTCGCCGATGAACTGACGGGTCTGGTCCACGTTCAGCGCCTGGGCGCGCAGGTGCTCGTACATGACGCTGTAGCGCTGCACGTCGTTCGCCTTCTCCAGGTAGAGGTCACTGGTGACCCCCTCGATGTACACGACGCTGGAGTCCGCGGCGTCCGGGAACTCCAGGACGGCGTACTGGCCGTTGATGCCGGGGTGGGCGCCCATCTCGAAGGGCAGCACCTGCACGGTCACATGCGGCAGCTGGGACTGTTCGATGAGGTGCTCGAGCTGTTCGAGCATGACCTGCTTGTCGCCCACGAGCCGGCGCAGCGCCGACTCGTCGATGACGGCCCACAGGCGCAGCGGGTGCTCGGGGTCGTTGACGCGGTCCTGGCGGCGGGCCCGGACGTTCACCCGCTTCTCGATGTCGGACGGCGGTGCCTCGGGCAGCGCGCCGGTGATCAGCGCCTCCGCGTACTTCCGGGTCTGCAGCAGTCCGGGGACGACCTGGGGTTCGTACACCCGGAGGGACTCGGCATCGGTTTCCAGCCCGATGTACACGCTGTACGGGATGTCACCGAAGGCGTGCCACCAGCCCTGCTGGCGGGAGTCCTTCGCCATCTGCATCAGCGACTCGACGACGCGGTGGTCCTCGACGTCGTACACGCCGCAGAGGTCGCGCACGTCGCGCTGGCTGATGGAGCGGCGGCCGTTCTCCAGGCGGCTGATCTTCGACTGCGAGACCAGCAGCCGCTCCGCCACCTCCTCGGCCGTCATGCCCTTGATCTCACGGAGGCGGCGCAATTCCTGACCCAGCCGGCGTCGCCTGACGGTGGGATTGACGTTGGTCGGCACGGGAACGGCTCCTCCGGCTATGCAGCTTCTTGTAGCTGTGCGTATCTGCTGCTCAGCAGATTGCCACCCGAGTACCCGGGCGCGCTGGAAAATCGTCACACGCACCGAGGGCACGCAAGAGCGCGGGGCAGCCGGTGGATCCGGCTGCCCCGCGCCTGGTGCGGCTCCCGAACCGGGTCATGGGGACGTCGGTGCGGCGGTGTTCGGTGCTCCGCGCAACTGTCCGCGCGGTCGTGCTGTCAGTGGACGGAGGTGGGCGCCATGCTGCCGCGGCGCGCCGGCCCTTGCGGCTGCAACGGCACCCCCGCCGTCTGCTGACTGCGGCGCGGCTGGACGGCCACACCGTTCTGGACGTCCATGACGGCGTGCGCCACGAGTCCGCCCATCGGGTCGTGTCTGATCAGGTCCCGGAGCCGGGAGCGCGACGAGCGCCCCTCGTTCCCGGGGTACAGGTGCTTGCCGAGTCCGACCGCGTGGGCCAGTGCGGCGAGCGCCGCGGTCCGCGGGTCCGGTGGTACGCCGGTGCGGATCGCGCTGTCCAGCCGGTTTCTGATGTCCCGGCTGATGGCCGTGTCCGTCGCCTGGTAGCGAGTCGTCGGCAGCACTCCGCACATCTGGCCCGCCACGGCATGAACCATGCCGCACCGCTCCAGATGCGCGAGGTAGATCTGGCGAAGTCCCAACCGGGGTCCGCCGATCCAGTGGACGGCCCGTACCGGACTGCCACGACGGCGCAACAGCTCCAGTGCGGAGTCCAGAGTCGGATCTCCTGTCGGCCGTGGCATCACCACGGCGATACGATCCCCGTCAGGGGCTATCCGTCCTGCCAGAGCCAGCTCCACAAGCTGTGCCCCTGCCAGGCCGAGGTCGAGCGACTGCGGCTGCGCTGTGGTACCCGTGGTCGGGTCCAGAGCGAGCAACAGAAGCTCTTCCGGAATTGTTCTGCGGCTCCTGCCCATCCATGCCTCCCCGCGTGGATGAGTGACAGGGTGACCCCTCTCACATTGGTCTGTCGAGGGTGCCTGGGTGCTTTGTAAGGGAACCGTTAGGTATGTCGTTCTCGTCTAGCGGCTCGGCCAGGGGTTCACACAGGACACTGGTAGAGGGTTCGGACACAGTGCGGGCGTGACCCCGCGGCTCATCAAGGAGGTATCGGTGGCGGGCGAGTCCCCCGGCAGGTCGGATCAGCGGAAGTCGTCGGGGACGGCTGAGGAACGCGATCCGCGTCTCGCCGTGTTCCGCGAAGCGGACGCCGAGGCGGCCGGGAACACCACGGCCGGGAAATCGGCGGACGGGAACACGGCGGACCGGCGGGCGAACGAGACGGCGGACGCCGGCAAGGACAGCGAGACGGCGGTCTTCCGTCTGCCGCGGTCCGCGAAGGCCGACGCCCCCTCGGGCGCCTCCGCGTCCCCGAAGGGCGCAGAAAGCCCTGGAGGGGCCTCCACGCCCTCGAAGGGCCGGGAGGGGACCACCGAGGCGGACGATGCGCCCGAGGAGGCTCCGGCGGCGCCTGGGGCGTCCGAGGAGACTCCGGCGGCCTCCGGAGCGTCCGCGAGCGCGGGCGAGCCGGCCCCGGGGGTCGACGCCGAGTCCGAGTCCGAGGCCGAAGCTGCGGCCGTGTCCGGGGCCGGTACTGCCGGCGCCGACGCGGGTTCCGCTGCGGGCCCCGCGCCCGGAGAGGCCGCCGCGGCCGCCTCCGGCGCACGGCCCGAGGCCGGATCGAAGTCCGGGGCCGCCGGATCCGGGACCGGGGCTGGCTCCGGTCCCGAGGCGGGCGCCGGAGCGACGCCGACCGACGCGCGACTGCAGGCTGCCGTCGCGGCGTGGGTGGCGACCGGTCCCGACGGCGAAACCTCTGATCGGAGCGCCGGTTCCGAGGGCGCGGACCAGCCGTCCCGGCCCGAGGGCGAGGCGTCCGACGAGGCCGGGTCCACCGCCGCGTCCGGCGAGGCAGAGTCCGCAGCCGACTCCGTGACCGCCCCCGCCTCCGCCGGCGCGCCCCGGGTCCCGAAGACCCGCGAGGAGGCTTCCCCCGCCGAGGAGCCGAAGCCGGAGTCGGACCCTGCGAAGGCGCCGAAGCCGGAGCCCGTGAAGGAAGCGAAGCCGGATCCGGAGCCCGTGAAGGAGCCGGAGCCGGAGGAGAAGCCGGAACCCGCGTCCGACGGGCGAGGAATCGATCATCCGACCGCCGTCTTCAAGGCGCCGCAGGCGAAGCAGCTCGACCAGCCGACGACCGCGCTGAAGCTGCCGCCGACGGAGGAGCCGAAGACGGGTCCGGCCGGGAAGCCGGACCGCAAGCCGAAGGAACCGGCCGGAGAGCGTGCCGGGAAGCAGGACACCGGGAAGCAGTCGCCGAAGCAGGAGACCGAGCGGAAGCCCTCCTGGGCCGCGAAGGTCGCCGGCACCACGGAGGCGCCCGAGGCCCCCGAGGAGCGGACCAGCACGTTCGTGCCGCTGCGCTCGGACGACGGACGCCCCGCGGCCGTGGTCGGTCCCACGGTCACCCCCGACGTCGCGGCGGGCCCCGGCACGCCCGGCGCCCCCGGTGCGGGCCTCACCGAGGCCGAGCGGACCCGGCAGCAGCCCATGCCGCCCCGGCCGCCGCTCGACCTGCTCGCGGAGCTCACGAACACGCCGCCGCCCCCGGAGACCCCCGTCCGCACCGCGGTCCGGCGGGTCAAGATCTGGACGCCGCTGGTCCTGCTGCTCCTGGTCGTCTTTGCGATCGCGCAGGCCGTGCGCCCGCTTCCCGACCCCACGCTGACGCTGTCTGCCGACCCCACGTACACCTTCGGCGGCGGGAAGCTGGACATGCCGTGGCCGGAGGAGGGCCAGGGCGCCGTCGAGGTCGAGGGTGTCGGCACCGTCGGCACCTACGGCAAGGAGAAGTCCGCGCCGATCGCGAGCGTCGCGAAGATCATGACGGCGTACGTGATACTCCAGGGCCACCCCATCACCGGCAAGGAGGACGGGGGCACGATCGAGGTCGACGCGAAGGCCGGCGAGGAGGCCAACCGGCCGGACGAGTCGACGGCGCCGATCAAGGCGGGGCAGAAATACACGGAGCGTCAGATGCTCCAGCTCCTGATGATCCCCTCCGGCAACAACGTGGCCCGGTTGCTCGCTCGGTGGGACGCCACCACCGAGAAGGCGTTCGTCGGGAAGATGAACGCGGCGGCCAAGGACCTCGGGATGACGAACTCGGTCTACACGGACCCCAGCGGTCTCGAGTCCACCACCCGTTCGACCCCGGCCGACCAGCTCAAGCTGGCCAAGGCGGTCATGCAGAACGACATCTTCCGCGAGATCGTGAACATGCCGCAGGCCGAGATCCCGGGCATCGGCAAGATGATCTACAACAACAACAACATCCTGCTGGAACCGGGTGTGAGCGGCATCAAGACCGGTTCGTCGACCCCGGCGGGCGGCAACCTCGTCTGGACGGCCGAGACGATCATCGACGGCAAGTCCCGGCGGATCATCGGCGCGGTCATGGGCGCCGACGTCGACGGGACCCTGGACGCCAAGCTGCAGCGGGCCCTGCAGAGCAGCCTGGCGCTGATCCAGGCCGCCCAGGAGGGGGTCGACTCCGCGACCGTCGTCAAGAAGGGCCAGGTCGTCGGCTACGTGGACAACGGCTTCGGCGGGCGTACCCCGGTGGTCGCGACCAAGGACCTGAAGGCCGTCGGCTGGGGTGGTCTGGAGGTCGACCTGAAGCTGTCGGACGGGGGGAAGACCCCCGCCCATGCGGCGAAGGCGGGCACCGTCGTCGGTGAGGTGACGGTCGGGACCGGCACCGGCAAGGTCTCGGCGCCCGTCGCCCTCCAGAGCGAGACGACGGAACCGGGCTTCGGCGACAAGCTCACCCGCATCACCTGACCGGGCCGGCTCCCGGTCCCCGCCCGCGTGGGGACCGGGAGCCGTCGCCCGCCGGGACACCGGGGCCGTCCACCGGCGGAGCCGTTCCCACCCGCGGAGCGGCGCCCACCGGCGGAGCGGCACGGAGAAAATTCCGCGTGCTAGCGTCCCGAAAGCAACGGACGGGCGCCGGGACGCGTCTCTCCGAGTACGGATGAGGCCCGTGAGGTACGAGAACAGTCCCGTGCAGGACGAGGACGGTTCGGCAGACCCGGGCGAGGACGGGGAGAGCCGCAGTGACCACCGCTGAGCCGACACGGGCGGACACCGGGCCGTTGCCGCCCGCCGAGGGTGCCTCCGCCGGGAACCCGGTCGGGCCGGCCGGAGGGGGCAGAAGCTCCGGAGACTCGCTGCGAAGTCGTCTCCGGCGCCACCCGGTGCTGCTGACGACCCTCGTCGCCGCGGCCGTGCACGTCCTCTGGTTCTTCTTCTTCGCGAACAGCGGTGGCGACATCGCCGCCCAGGACGCGTGGGCCGAGTTCGTCGGCCGCCACCCCGGCACCGCGTACAACCTCGCCTGGTACGGGGGCATGCACCCCGTCTCGTACAGCGTGGTGTCGCCCTATCTGATGTCGGTGCTCGGCGTCCGTACGACGATGATGGTCGCGGGCACGCTGTCGTCGGCGCTCACCGCCCTGATCCTGGTGCGGGTGCCCGCCGTCCGCAATCCCCTCGCCTGCGCGCTCGCCGGGGTCTTCGCGTACCTGTGCAACGCCCTGTCCGGCCGGGTGACGTTCGGGCTCGGCATCATGTTCGCGCTCGGTGCCGTCGCCGCGGTCTTCTGCTGGCCGCACCGCTGGCGCTACAAGCGGTGGGCGAAGGCCGTCGTGGCCGCGCCCCTGGCCGGTCTCGCGACGCTGGGCAGCCCGGTCGCCGGGCTCTTCCTCGGAGTGGTCGCCGCCGCACTCTTCCTGAACAAGCGGCGCCCCGGGGCGTACGCGCTGGGGCTGGCGCCCGTCGTGGTGGTGGTCCTCTCGGCGTGGCTGTTCCCGTTCTCGGGCACCCAGCCGATGGCGCTCGGCACCGTGACGCTGCCCTTCCTGTACGCGGTGTTCGTCTTCCTCCTGGTGCCCCGCGACTGGCGGACCGTGCGGACGGCCGCCGCGGTGTACGGCCTGGGGACGCTGCTGACGTACGTGGTCGACTCGCAGATCGGCTCCAACGTGTCGCGGATGGCGATGCTGTTCGCCGGGATCGTCCTGCTCGCCGCGCTCCCGTACGCGGTGCCGCGCACCCGGCGCTGGTACGCACTGGTCCTCGTCTTCGCCGGGCTGAACCTCTGGATCGGCTACAAGAGCGTCGACGACATCGTCCGCACCGCGCCCGCCGCGTCCTGGAACCGTGAACTGGCCCCGTTGGTGAACCAGTTGCAGAAGGCCGGCGCGGAGCGGGGCAGGGTCGAGGTGGTCCCCGCCAGCAGCCACCGCGAGGCCTCGGCGCTCGCGCCGTACGTCAACCTGGCCCGCGGCTGGAACCGGCAGGCGGACATGAAGCGCAACCCGCTCTTCTACGACGGCACCCTCGACCCCGTGAACTACCGTGCATGGCTGGACCGCTGGGCCGTGCACTACGTCGTCCTGCCGACCGGGAAGCCGGACACCGGGGGCGAGCAGGAGGCGGCGCTCGTCGACGCGGGGCAGCCGTATCTCAAGGCGGTCTGGAGCGACGCCAACTGGAAGCTGTTCCGGGTCGCCGACCCGGTGCCGCTCGCCGATCCGCCCGCGACGGTGGAGCGGGCCGGCGACGACGAGCTGACGATCCGCGTGCAGACGGCGGGCCGTGTCCTGATCCGGATCCCGTACTCCCCGTGGCTCGCCGTCGTGGACGACGAGGGCCGGAGCGTGGAGCGCCCGCAGGAGACCGAGGCGTCCAAGAAGCGTTCGGCCGAGGACAGCGAGGCCCCGAAGGACTTCACCAACGACCACGGCTGCCTGATCAAGGTGGAGCAGGACGGTGACGGCGACGAGTGGACCGAGCTCCTCGCCCCGCGGGCGGGGGTCTACCGTGTGGCGGCGCCGTACCAGCTCCAGCCGGGCACGCCCTGCCCCGAGGAACTGACCCGGTAGCGGCGGGAGGCTCCCTCCGGCTGCGGTCGGGTGCCGGGGTTCCGGCCGCAGCGGGGCACCCGGCCGCAGCCGGGGCACCCGGCGGCCGCTCAGCCGGGCACGGCTCCGGGGGCCGTGAGGCGGACCCGGTCGATGCCCCGGTCCAGGAAGTCGGCCAGCCGGTGGCCCTCCTCCCTGACGGCTTCCCCCTCCTGGGCCGAGAGCGGGCGCAGCGGTGTGACGAGGAGCTGCCGCTCGCGCGGGGTCCAGGTGGCGGCGACGCGCCCGTCGACGAGCACCGCGCGCAGGCCCGCCACGGACAGGCCGAGGTGCGCGTCGTCGATGATGCGGCTGCGGTCGTGGTAGCCGAGGATCGCGTTGTCGAAGGCCGGGAGGAACCGGACCGGAGCGGGTGTGTCCGGTGACGGCCGGGGAGCGTCGGGCAGGTCGAGGAGCAGCCGGCCGCGTTCGTCGCGGAAGGTCACCAGCTCGTCCCGCAGGGCCCGGACGGCGGCCGGCAGGCCGGCCACACCGCTCCAGGCGCGGATGTCTGCGGTGGCGGCGGGTCCGTAGGCGGCGAGATAGCGGCGGACCAGCCCCTGTCCGACCGGGTCGTCGGCCTCCTCGCCGGCCCTTTCGCCCGCGGGGTCCGCACCACCCGTACCACTCGCTCCACCCGTACCACTCGCTCCACCCGCACCACTCGCTCCACCCGCACCACTTGCTCCACCCGCACCACTCGCTCCACCCGCACCACTCGCTCCACCCGCACCACTCGTTGCACTCGCTGCACCCGCACCATCCGCTTCACCGGCTCCGCGGGTGCCGTCCGGGGGTGCGGTGCCGTCGTGGCCGAGCCAGGTGGCCAGGGGCAGGTTCCGTACGCCGCTCCTCGTCTGCCACAGGCCGCGCGGGGGCAGCTGGGCCATCGGGACGAGAGCGGCGACGAGGAGTTCTCCCAGGGCGCGCCGGGGAGGGCCGGGCCACCGGTCCTGGAGGGCGTCGACGAGTTCGGCCATGGTGCGCGGCCGGCCGTCGGCCATGACCGCCCGTCCGGCCGCGGCGACCTCGTCGAGGTCGATCCCGGCGAGCTCGCTCCGGTAGGTGGCCAGCACCCGCTGACGCAGCATCGTGTCGTGACGGCCCCGCCAGGCCAGCGCGTCGTCGCCGGTGACCAGGTGGACGGTGCGGCGCATCAGGTGGGTGCGTACGACCTGCCGGTCCGTCAGCGCCCGGTCGAGCAGACCTGGCGTGAAGGCGTGCAGACGCGACCACAGGCCGGTGAAGGGCTCCTGCGGCTCCTGCGCCTGGAGTCCGCACAGGTGCGCCACGGCCTCGCGGACCGGTGCGGTGGTCCGTTCCAGCAGGTACTGCCGGGCCAGAGTGGCGCGGTTGAGGGCACGGGGCCCGAGTACCTCCGGGGTCCCGGGCCGCGGCCCGGCCCCGGTGCCGGGACGCCCGGCCTGTCGTTTCCGCACGATCGCGTCTCTCCCTCTCCGGTCACCCGGTTCCTCCGGCCGGGCCCGCCCCGCCGGCCCGGCCGTACTCGTACGCGTACTCCGGCTCCTTCCGGCCCGGAGCGGGATCAGCCGTTGTACGGGGCCGCCACGTCCAGGACCCAGGTCACGCCGAAGCGGTCGGTGAGCATGCCGTACAGCGGTGCCCACGGCGAGGCGGCCAGGGGCTCGACCACGGTCGAACCCTCCGACAGCTTCTGCCACAGGAGACTGATCTCGTCCGTGTCGTCACCGCGCACGGACACGAAGAACGGCCGGCTGCCCCGGTCCCAGGACAGTGCGGACGGCACGTCGTAGGCCATGACGTGGAAGCCGTTGTCGCCCACCACCTCGCCCCACACCAGCCAGTCCGCCTCGTTCTCGTTCTCGTTCCGCGCCCCGCCCAGGTCCTTGTAGGTGACCGCGGTGACGCGCCCGCCGAACACGGACCGGTAGTGGTCCAGCGCGGCCCGTGCGTCGCCCCGGAAGTTCAGGTGGGTGGTGGTCGTGACGGACATGGTCTTCTCCCTGTGCCTGCTGTGCGTCGAGGTACGCCGTCGCCACGGTGGATCCGCGCGGGCGTCAGGCCCGTGACCGGGGGCTTCTGCCTCCCGGGCCGTCCTGATGTCCACCCTTCCACCGGTAGCGGACAGGTTGCGTCCTCCACTGCGGGCAGAATGGTGCCCATGGCCCCGCAGAAGACGTCCTCACGCCTGCTGACGCTGCTGTCGCTGCTCCAGGCGCACCGCGACTGGTCCGGGGACGACCTCGCCGAGCGGCTCGCCATCACCCCGCGCACGGTGCGCCGCGACGTCGACCGGCTGCGGGAGCTGGGCTACCCGATCCGCGCCTTCAAGGGGCCCTCCGGCGGATACCGCCTGGACGCCGGCTCGCACCTGCCGCCGCTGCTGTTCGACGACGGACAGGCCGTCGCCCTGGCCCTGGCCCTCCGGTCCGCGGCCGGCAGCGGCACGATCGGTGAGGACGCCGCGCGCGCCCTGGCCACCGTCCGCCAGGTCATGCCGCCCCGCCTGCGCCGGCGCATCGACCTGCTGGAGATCACCGCGGTGGGGCTGCCCGGCGACGGTGACGCCCCTCCGGCGGACACGCGGGTGCTGATGGAGCTGGGCCGCGTCATCCGCGCCCGGGAGGAGCTGCGCTTCGACTACGGACCCGAGGCGACGCCCCCGACCGCCCCCGCCGACGCCCCTGAACCCGCTGTCCCGGCCGGTCCCTCCGACTCCGCCGCTTCTGCCGGCGCCCGCGATTCCGCCGTCGCCGGTGCCCCGGGCCGCGCTGATCCCGGCGGTCCCCCTGCGCGGGCCGCATCCCCGGTCGGCGCCGACCCCGCGGGCCACGGCGAGGCTCCCACCGGCCCCCACGCCCCCGCCCGCACCGACGGGCCTCCGGCTCCCCGCCGTACGCAGCCGCACCATCTGGTCACCTGGCGCGGCCACTGGTACCTGCTCGCCTGGGACCTCGACCGTGCCGACTGGCGCACCTTCCGCGTCGACCGGCTGCGTCCCCGTACGCCCACCGGCCCGCGCTTCACCCCGCGCGAGCTCCCCGGCGGTGACGTGGCCGCGTTCGTCACCGGACGGTTCCGCGGGACCGACGGTTCCAGCACCGAGTGGCCCTGTCGCGGCGAGGTGGTCCTGGACCTCCCCGCGGAGGCGGTGGCCCCCTTCGCGAGGGACGGGATCGTCGTCGAGCTGGGCCCCGGACGCTGCCGGCTCACCCTCGGCTCCTGGTCGTGGACCGGCCTCGCCGCCACGCTCGGACACTTCGGCACGGCGATCCAGGTGATCGGACCTCCCCAGCTCACCGAGGCCTTCGCCGAACTCGCCGCCCGCTACGCGGCGGCCGCGGCCCACGGACCCTCCCGGCCTCCGGGCGGCTGATCCCACCGGGGTCGGGCTCACGGGCCGTTCCACCGGATCGGACTAGCGGGCCGTTCCCACCGCGTCGGGCGCACGGGCCGTTCCCACCGCGTCGGGCGCACGGGCCGTTCCCACCGGGGCCGGGCTCACGGGCCGTTCCCACCGGGGTCGTACTTACGGGCCGTCGGCCGCCCCCAGGTGCCGGCCGACCCGGCCGAAGGAGACCAGGCCGCTGCCGGCTCCGGCGAACTCCTTTGCCGCGGAGCTGAGTTCCTCGCGCGCACGGCGCAGGACCGGCAGGTGCCCCACGGTCTCGGCGGCACGGGCGAGCACACACCACAGCGCCTCCTGGAGGAGGTCGTGCGGGGGCCGGGGGACCGTGTCCAGCGCCTGGCGGGCCTGTTCGGCGGCGCCTGTGGCGGCCAGCTGCAAGGGGACGACCCACGGCCGGTAGGGGCCCGGGTCGAGGCGGGCGAGGGTTTCCGGAACGAGCGGGGCGTCACCCCGCATGACCGGGACGAGCGCCACGAGGACGGCCGCGCCCCGGGTGAGGCCGGGCATGCCGCACCCGGCGGTCTCCGCCAGCACGCGTGCGTACTGCGGACGGGCGGCCGGCCAGCCCTCGGTCTCGCAGGTGCGCAGGGCCCGGTACCAGGCGGTGAAGACTCCGGCGAGCGGCCGTTCGTTGCGGTGCGCGAGCCGGTCGATCTCCTCGGCCTCGGCGTCGGCCTCCGCGAGCGAGCCGAGGCCGGCGAGCGCCTGGAGCCGGACGATGCGCCCCAGGACCTCGTGACTGGGCAGGTGGTGGTCGACGGCCAGCCGGACCAGTTCGGTGCCGAGGGCGTCCCGGCGGGCGGCGGAACCGCAGTCGGCGAACGACTGCATGAAGGCGCCGTTCAGAGCGAAGGCCAGGAGCGCGGGATCCCCCAGGCGCCGGGCGAGCCGGACGGCCTCCTCGGCGGAACGCTCGGCGCGCCGCCGCCACGGTTCGGCGGCGCGGGCGCCGGCCGCGCGGGGGAGCGGTGCGTCGGCGGCGGCGTCCCCGCGTGACTCGACCGCCACGACGGACAGCAGCCGTGCCCGCAGCGTGGCCGGTCCGTGCGGGCCGAGCCGTGCGGCGGCCCGCGCGGCTGCCCGGGACAGCTCACCGGCGCCGTCGGGGTCGTCGGCGCGGGTCCACACCGCCGGGACGTCGTAGGCGCCGATGATCCCGGCGGCCAGCTCGGTGTCGCCGGTGCCCTCGGCCGCCGCGACCAGGTCCAGCCGGTGCCGGCGTGCCTCCTCCAGACCGTCGGGACCGGTCACCGCGAGGTCGCGCAACAGGCCCGCGGTGGCGTGCAGCCGGGCCCGGGACCGGGCGGGCACCGAGCGGTCCCACGACGCCGCGGCGCGGTCCCAGACGCCGTCGGCCGCCCCGGCCGGTTCGGTGGCCGAGCCGTCGCCGCCGCCGAGGACGCGGGCCTCGGCGCGGGCCAGGGCGCCCCCGACGCCGTACCGGCCCCCGCCGCTCCCGTCGCCCGGTCCGGTTGCCCCGTCCACTCCGCTAGCGCCGGTCACCCCGGTCACCCCGCTCGGTCCGGTCACCCCGGTCACCCCGCTCACCCCGCTGGGTCCGGCGAGGGCCGCGCGGGCACGGCGCAGGGTCTCCAGTGCCTCGCCGCGCCGGCCGGCGCGGTCGAGCGCGGTGGCCAGCAGGACCCAGCCGTCCTCCCTGCCGGGGTGGGCGGCGACATGGGCCCGCAGATCGGCGACCGCCTCCCGGGCGGCGCCGGTGGCCAGCAGGGCGTCGGCGCGCCGCTCGACCGCGTCGAGACGGAAGGACTCCAGCCGGGCCTGTTCGGCGGCGGCCCACGCGGCGTCGGGGAAGTCCGCGAGCACCGGACCCCGCCAGCGCGCGAGCGCCTCGTCCCAGAGGGCGACGGCCGCGTGGGGCGGCGCCCCGGCGGCCCGAGCGGCCGTGTCCTCGAACCGCCAGGCGTCCACCGTCCCGCGGTCCGCGCGCAGGAGGTACCCGGGGCCCTCGGTGACCAGCAGGCGGGACGGCTGACGCGGCGGCCGGCCCGGTTCCAGTGAGCGGCGCAGCGCCGCCACGAACGTACGGACCGCGCCCACCGCACCCGCGGGGGGCGCGTCCTCCCACAGGTCCGCCACGAGCCGGCCGACCGGTACGACCCGGCCCCGGGCGACCAGCAGCCGTCCGAGCACCTCCCGGTGCCGGGGCGCGCCGAGCGGCAGGGGCGAGCCGTCGGGGTCCCAGGCGGACACCGGTCCCAGCAGCCCGAACTCCACACCCACGGAAAGGTCCCTTCGCGGGCGGCGCCGTCCCCGGGCGTGCCGCGCGTGCACTCATCGATCGCTGATCCGAGGCCCGCACCCTGGGTGACGTTCCCGGACGCCCCGGGCCGCACGGTCCGGAGCATCCACTCTGTCACGAACCACAGGAGTCGCTGTGACACCCCTGAGCATCCCCGGCTTCACCGAACACCGCGTACGGGTCGCCGACGACGTCGCCCTGAACGCCGCCGTCGGCGGCACGGGCACCCCGGTCGTCCTGCTGCACGGCTTCCCGCAGACCCACCTGATGTGGCGACACGTCGCAGCCCGTCTCGCCACCGACCACACCGTCATCTGCCCCGACCTGCGGGGGTACGGCGCCAGCGACAAGCCCGCCGAGACCGGCCCGGACGTCTACTCCAAGCGGACCATGGGCCGGGACGTGGTGCGTCTCGCCGCCGCGCTCGGACACGACCGGTTCGTCCTGGCCGGGCACGACCGCGGTGCCCTCGTCGCGTTCCGCGCCGCGATGGACCACCCGGAGGCCGTCTCCGGCGCCCTCTTCCTCGACGTCCTGCCCACCCTCGACATGTGGGAGGCCCTGCGCGGAGTCTCCGCCGGGGTCGGCTTCCACCTGTATCTGATGGCGCAGGCCCCCGGACTGCCGGAGGAGATGATCCGGGCGTCCGCGGACCGCTTCTTCGGCCACTTCCTCGACGCCTGGACGAAGGACCCGCAAGCGATCCCCGCCGACGTCCGCGACCACTACCTCACCGCGTCCGCGGCGGCCGTTCCCTCGATCGTCGCCGACTACCGGGCCTCGGCCGGCGTGGACGTGGACCACGACACCACCGACCGCGACGCGGGCAACCGGCTGGCCATGCCGGTGACCGTCCTCCAGCAGGACTGGGGCGCCGCACTCGGCTTCCAGGCCCAGGACCTGTGGAGCGCCTGGACCGACCATCTGCGGCACCGCACGGTGTCCTGCGGCCACTTCATGGCCGAGGAGGACCCCACGCTGATCGCCGAGGAGATCCGGTCGCTCACCACCCGCTGAGCCACCCTCACCGCCCCGGACCGACGCCCGGAGAGCAGGGCGCCCGGAGGGGGGAAGGGCGCTCGGAGGGAGGGGCCGGGCCCCGGCTGGACAGCGCTCGTGCGGGTGTCCGCAGAGTCGGTTCACGGATACGAGCGTGAGTATGAGCGCTCAGGTGCCGGGTGCCGGCGGACGGCATCGTTCAGGTCGTCAGCAACACACTCGCCTCACCGGGCACACCGATCACCGGGCACACCGACATCTCCAGGAGACCCACCATGGACAAGCACGCGCGTTCGCTGCCGCAGACCCTCCGCCACTACCTGGCGACCCCGCTGGCCTTGGGCTACCTGGGCGTCGTCCTCGCGGTGTGCCTGTGGGTCGCCGGCGACACCCTCTTCGCCTCATCCTCCGGCGACGCCAGTTTCGCCGGACTGTGGGCCCTGCTGGTGACCGCCCCGACCTCGCTGCTGGTCCCCTTCAGCGGCCCCGTGGGCCTGCTGGCGATCCCGCTCGGTGCCGTCGTCCAGGCCCTCGCGCTCGGTGCCCTGTACCGCTACGTCACCGAACGGCGCACCCACGGCACCGAGAACGGCATTACCAGCACCTGAACCCCCCTGCACCCCGGTGCTCTCAGGCGCGTTCGTGGAGAAGGTCCGTGGGCCGGGGCGCCCGCCCAGTAGGCGTCGGTGACGTCGCGCCGAAGGCCGCGCCCAGCACAGCAGCTTCAACTCCCGAGCACACCGCCTGGGACTGCCGTTCCCTCCTCGAGCGCACTTACGACGCCGACGCCCTCAGCGATGTCTCGGCCCACCCGGAGTGCGCACACCTTCCGTACGATCAGTACGTCCAGCTTGTCAGCTCCGGCCTCTCCAGGGGCCGGTGGCCGGCCCCCGACGGCGCCGAAGGGTCGGCGAACCGCTGGACCAGCGCCACCGTCACGGCCGCGCTGAAGGCCGCCGCGGATACCGGCGCGACTGATACCACTGCGCTCGCCCCGACGTACCCACAGCCTGAGCCACCCCCCACGCCGGACCTGCCACCACCGCGGCAGATACCAAGGGTCGACTCTGCACGCTTCGGTGAACGCGAGCAGGGCGTCCTTCGCCTCTGCGGACAAGCGCGCCGACGCGACCGGCGTCACGACGCTCGGCGATCCGCAGGACAACACCTCCGGCTGCTCCGACGAGGCAGCGGGCAAAGAGCCGAGCGTCAACGACTGCACGCAGCTCATCACCACGGACACGGCGAGCATCTACCAGTACAAGACGGCGGCGGTCGCCGCGCACTGGGTGAAGGCGATGCCGAAGGATGGCGACTGGCGGCAGGTCGACCACTTCGCCCTTGCCTGGGGCGCGCGGGAGCAGGCGCTCACGTCCGACGAGCGGCGCGATGAGCTGGAGACCGTGCTCGGCGACCTGGTCGCGAAGCAGTAGCCCCCGATCCGGGCCCGGCCTTATGCCCCGGCGGCCGGGCCTCGGTGCGTCCAGGAGGTGACCGATGGCGAGGGCGCACCCGGTCACCGACCAGGAGCGCGAGACTGTACGCCGGCTGCACAGCGAAGGCCTCGGCCGCAACGCCATCGCCCCGAACTCGTCGCGGCCCGCGACGCACGCTGAAACGCCCCCTGTCCGCCTCTCCGGGGCGGGCAGGGGGCGTCTTCGTGCGTTCCGGGGTCACCCCCGTCGAGCTGCTCCCGCTGGCCAGACCACGTCCACAGGCAGACCGGCTTGCCGGGCCTGCTCGACGGTGTCGGCGGTGCCGCCGCCTCTGCCCGACGGAGGCGTACCGTCCCAGACCGCGACGAGGCGGTCAGCGCGGCGCAGCAGCTCGGCGTTTGCTGACTCGTATGCGTCCCGGTTCGCTTTCGGGTGCGGCAGAGTCACTACGTCCTCGGCCGTCTCCACCAGGTGATTGAAGACGGCCGTGTGCTCGGGCTTCACCTTCGTCGCCCGATAGTCCCGGGACGGGATCACCGCGACGAGACGGCCGCCGATGGCAGTGACCTCCTCCGCGAAGAGGCTGTCGGCTCCGGCGGCGATGCAGGACACCCCGGTCAGGTCCTCGCTGTACTCGGCGAGCAGTTCGCGCAGCGCGGCGCGCACCAAGGGCACGCTCTCGTCGGTCAGGTCCATGTGCCCGGTCACGGCCAATGTCGTCATGCATGTTCCTCAGCTCGACAGCAGGTCGCGGATACTATCCCGGGCCTCGCGCACCGGCCGCGACGCGCTGTGACCCACGGTGTAGGGATACAGCTGCCCCAGCTGCGTACGGACACGCCCTGACTGCGTGCCCCTCGCGGCCTGCACAGCCAAGGTCGTCTCCGTAGCCGCACCTTGGATGTCGCCGGCGAGGAACTGGCATTCCGCCAGGCCGATGCGGTCGAGCGCGTGGGAGCGTCCGGCTTCTGGGCCGCGGGACGCCAGGGCGGTCCGGATCTTATCCGCGGCCTGGGAAGCGTGGCGGCGCGGGTCTGCGCGGGCGAGGTCGAGAAGTCGTCCCCCGGTGACGCCCGCAAGCTCCGCTTCGTCGAAGTAGGCGATCCAGTAGGGCTCGTCGCCGTCCGCGTCTGCGCCGGCGAGGTCCTCAGCAGCCTTGGCGGAGGCCCGTTGGAATCCGGCGACGCGCCCTTGTGCGGCGTACGCCCAGGCCTCGCGAGTGTGAAGCATGGCGCGGACTCGGGGACCGATCACATCGCGGGCGCCCTCCTGGGCGAGGTGGATCAGCTGAAGTGCGTCGTCGGCCCGTTCCCGGTAGAGCATCTGCCGGGCCATCCCGGCCAGCACGTTGGCTCCGAAGACGATGTCGTCGCCGGCGTGAGCAGCGCGGAGGGCGAGGCGGTAGTAGTCCTGCGCGCGGCGGTGCAGTCCGGAGTCCCAGGCCATGGCCGCCGCGGTTCCGGCCAGCTGTGCCATGACGCGGTACAGCCGCTCCGCCACGGCCGGGGCCTGGTGCTCGTCCAGGGCGCCGGAGACTTCGGCGAGCTGACCGAGGACCGCCTTCCCTCGGAGGCCACCGCCGTACTGGTGATCCCACTGGCGGAAGGCCTTCGCCGCGGTCTCCAGTTCCTCGACTTCTCGCATGCCGAGTCGGCCAGGTCGGCGTTGTCCTGGGACGGTGGCGGCCGGGACGAGCCACCCTTCGAGGCTGTCGAGAAGCGCAGCGCCGCTTACTGCGGCACCGGCGAGGGCGCTGGTGAGGTCCCTTCGGTCCATCACGAGATCACTCCTGGTGAGGTGGGTGGCCAGGTCCACGGTGGCGTCGCGCCGCCACGGGATCTCGCCTGCGTCCGGCCGGTCACATGGAGCATCTGGTCGGTCCTGCCGTGCTGGGCGGTTGCTCTCCCAGGGGCGTGGCGCGAGGCCGAGCAGGCCACCAGGGATGCGGAGGCCGTCGGCGATCCGGCACACCACGTCGAAGGACGCCACGCGCTGGGATCCGCTGATGATCGTGGACACCTTGCCGGGGGTGAGCTGGCAGGCGGACGCGATGCGGTTCTGGGAGAGGCCGCCCCACTTCTTGATCAAGGTGAAGACGGCGGCGAAGTCGTGCTCGATGAGCGCTGCCTGGACATCTGCTCTGTCGAGCACATCTGGGGCGAGCAGGCCGGGGGTGGTGGCATCCATGGGCTGACTTCCGTTGCGATTCTCTGCACGCGCAGGCGCCTTACTGGAGCGCCAACGAGTGTATGACCGCCTCGGTAACCCCCGCCGGGCATACCGCAGTTAAGTCTGCGAGACGACGCTGTGATGACGACGGAGACCGCAAGCTAAGCGGAGAGAGCCATAGCGATGACGACCAGCTCGACCACCATCCTGAAGGCCACAAAAGGGCCGGTGTTACGCGATCCTCTGGGACGTCAGTACGTCACAGACACCCAGACAGACACGGTCGCTGTCCTCATGGGAGAGGCATTCGGGAGCGTCTACGTACGTCCTGTTCACGGCGGCCCGGAACGGGCGATCGGCCCGGATCGGCTGCGCTCCGCCACCGCTGCGGAAATCAGAGCGGCGCAGTGACGCGCCGCGTCGTGGGTACCGATGCCCACGACCTCCCCGTCGAGGACATCACCGGGGCGCACTGCCCCGAGCACGGGGTGACGCTTCTCCGGCACACCGGGAGTGACCGCGTATCGCCCCGCCCGGTGGCCGAACCGCAAACTCCCGCCGACCGAAACTCCGCAGGCCAGGCGGGCCCGCCCTCGAACAGGGGCAAGTCCACTACAGGAGGAAGCACATGACCATTGCGTTGCAGCGTCCCGTGGGCACCACCGACCCGACGACCCTCGTCGGCTCCGAGATGATGGATCGGCTCGCCGGCCGCATCACCAAGGACCACCCCGACACCGACCTGCCCACCGCGCGCCGCATCATCGGCCAGGCCGCGGCGTTCATCGCCGCGAGCGCGGCCCTGCCCGGCGCAGAGTTGGCACCGAGCAAGGCCGTGGACGTCGGCTGGCACACGTGGATCCTCCACACCGTCGACTACGCCGCTTTCTGCAACCGGGTCGCCGGCCGGTTCATCCATCACGTCCCCACTGCGGAAGGCGCGATGGTCCAAGGCGGGTCCGCTGCCGCACGTCAGCGCACCCTCGACGCGATCACGGCGGCAGGATTCCGAATCGACCACGACCTGTGGCCCGGTGTCGCCAAGACGAGCGAGTGCTCCCAGTGCCACGCTGGCTGCACGGACAGTCCGAACAGCGGCAAGAAGTAGCACCATGTAGCCGGCCGCCCGGTGTACGACCGGGTGGCCGGCCCTGCGAACGGAGCAGCCAACAGTGAGCCAGACCCAGGCGTGGGACACCTACTCGAAGCAGAAGCCGGAACGGCGGTCCACCAACGCCGCCGGCCAGTCGACATGGTTCAACTGGACCCAGTACCCCGACCACGGACCCGGTGCTGAGATCCTCGGTCTCAGTGTCGGCGGGGCCGCCCTCGACCTCGGCTGCGGCAAGGGCGGAAACCTGGCCCACCTCGCCACCCTCGGCGCCCAGGCCGTGGGGGTCGACGTCTCACTGGCCCAGATCAAGGCGGCCGGAGCCCGCTGGTCCGATATGCAGATGGCGCTGCACCGCACCGAAGCACGATGTTTCCTCGAGGAAACCGGCGACAGCTACGACGCCGTGTTCTCCGTGTTTGGCGCCGTCTGGTTCACAGACCCCGCGCTCCTGCTCCCCGCGATCCGACGGCGGCTGCGCCCCGGTGGGGTCCTCGCGTTCTCGCAGAGACCGCCGATCGAGGGCTGCTACGGGTGCCAGGCGTCGTACATCAACCGCTCCGAGGACGAGGACCCGCTCGTCGTGAAGCGCTGGGACTACGAGCCCGACCGGTGGGCGGAGCTCCTCACCGAGCACGGCTTCAGTGCGGCGACCGCACGGGTCCTGCCCGCCCCGCCCGGGCCGCGGAAGGTCGGCACGCTCCTTGTCCGCGCCCACGCGTAGGGCGGGACGGTCCTCTTCACGTCCGTACGAGGTCGTGGAGGGGGACGTCGAGCGCGTCGGTGATCAGCAGCGGGTGATCGAGGAGCGGCGAGTGCGTGGCCTGTCGGGACTCGCACATGTCTGGCCTGGGGGCGGTGAACTGCGGGAACACCATGATCGTTTAGGTGGTATTTAGGCGACGCCTCTCACCCCGAACCACGCGAACACGCGTCAGTCCCCGTGAACACCTAAGCCCAGCACCGGAGATCGCTTCTCCGACCTGGGCCTTAGGTCCCATTCGCTTGTGCCATCGGCAGGATCCGAACCTACGGCACCCGCTTTAGGAGTTCGATCTGAGTCGACTATGACGGCTGTCGTCGCCTGGGACGGCCGCCGGACGGAGTTGCTGGCGTCCCCTCCCGTCCGGCGTCGTTGATGTCAGCCGTTGATGTCGGAAGCCGAAGAAGTGACGCTCCGGGTATCCGACCTGCGGTTGGGCAATCGATCAGCGCTGTGACCTGCAGCTAAGTTGTCAGCGTTGGGCATTGTTGAGCGCCCTTCCGCGGCCCCGAGGCGGCCCAGGGAGGGCGCTCCTAAGGTGCGATGACACCTCGGCAGGACGGTTGCCGAGACCTACACGTTAGGTGGTTCCTGAGCCTCAGTGTGGGATTGGGGCCGGCTCGCCCCAGTGGTCGCTGTGCTTCGCTGTTGTACAGCCGCCCGCTGCTCCTGGATGAGCAGGAAGGGCGCCATGTATCCCGTAGCCTCGACAGTCGTGGCCCGCCCGCTCGCGATTAGGGCCACGCCCGCCAGAAGTGCGACAACGGTTACCACTGTGTACCCATCGATCAGGGGCGCTAGGTGGATTTGTTGGAGACGATGTCTCATGATGGGTATCGGTTCCTGCCTGTGAAGGGCTGTGGACCTTGAGGCCACCCGCTTCGTTGTCTAGGCGCGCGGGTGGCCTCTCTCCTCTTTACGGAGAGCTTCTCAGTCGTGTGGGGTTTATTCTGGGCACCCAGTACAGAAATCACAAATCAGCAGGTCAGGAGTGGTCTGAGGGGTGGTGCGGTTACTAATCAAGAATTACAGTCAAGGACTGTAATTAAGAACCGCAATCAAGGACTGTAATTAAGGATTGAGATCAAGGATTGCGGTCAAAGATTACAGCTAAAGATTGCAATGGCGAGTGATTGTCCTTGAAATGTTGAATCTTCTGTGCTAGATGGCAACATTGGGTGAATAACGCACTGTCCACCTCAACCCACCACTCGCCCCGGCTCCCATCCCGTCCGCCTTCGACCCACACACCGTGGAGCGGTCGTGGTTCAGGGCGTCAAGGTGGAGCGCGCCACTGTACGAACGACCTTGACGCCCTGGGCCGCGACTGCTCGGCTCTGCCTGGGTCGAAGGTGGTCGGGATGGGAGCCCCACGACGCTCGCCCCGCTCCGGCCGGCACTCGCGAACGGTGCCCCGTCCATCCCGGAGTCTGAGCGCCCCCGCCGGAGGCATGTCTTGAAGCCGCGGGCTTGGTTCTCGTCTCATGCCCCGGGCCTATCCAGTTGTGGGCGCGCGTCGGCGGCGGCAGCGTCGAGCGGGCCGGAGGCAGGAGCGCGGGCGCGGCCAGAGCCGGGGAAGCGCGCCCGGCGGAGCGGAGCGCAGCCGGGTGCCTTGATGAGGTAGAGAAACCTGTAACAGCTCTAGCGTCGGTCAAACAGAGTGCGAGTCGTTCGGCAGGAGGCGGCTGGTGAAACCGGCTTGCCGGAGTCGCTGATATGCCTCGGCTACGTCGGCAGGTACGGGCTGGCGGATCATGAATCCCCGATCCGGAGGCCCGGTCGTGAGTGACCGCTGCCGTTGATGTCAGAAGTAGATGTCAAAGGCCACCTAGGAGCGTTCCTAGGTGGCCTTTTCCCTTGTGCCCCCGGCAGGATTCGAACCTGCGACACCCGCTTTAGGAGTTCGCCCGGGAGCGCTTACGAGCTCGGCCAACGCGACTTCTGTCGCGCTGCGCCGTGTGTGGAAGTGCTCTCCGGTGCAGTGGTGTGCGCCCACGTTGCCGTCACTGATTGCCGTCAGGCGCCCAACCGACGGCAAGTAGGTGCGAGCTGGCAGCGAGCAACTCTGGGTATGGCTCTGCCATCCGCGCCGCCGCCATGGCAGAGGCAATCAGGTCATCGGTTGGCCCGTCGCCCGGCTGCTGTTCAGTCGCCTTTACGAGGGACCACGCCGGTCCCTCGATACCGAAGACCTGAACGTTCTGGAGACCTGCGGCGACCAGTTCCGCCACGAGCTCTTCGGCTCGGTGGAAGTACGACAGGGTGAATCCCCGCACTCCGTCGTAGACAGCCGTCTCCAGGATCTTGGAGACGGACGCATGGATTCGTGGGGTGTGCAGGTGGGCGTACGTCACGTGCTCGAAGAGCGACGCATAGCGATTGATCGCGGCTGCGGCGACCAGTCCGCCAGGCTTGGCTACGCGCAGCGCCTCAGCCAGCGCCTGCCGCCGGTCGGAGGGGTTGGGCAGGTGGTAGAGCGGGCCGAGGAGCTGCACGACGTCGAAGCTGTCGTCTGGCTCGACCAGGGCACGCGCGTCCCCCACGGCCGCTGGGCACACCGCCGATGCGGCCTCAACGTGACGGGGCACCGGGTCCACCAAAGCGACTTCGTACCCGTCCTTCACCAGCCACTCAGCATGAATCCCGGTCCCCCCGCCCACGTCGAGCACACGCGCCGGCGTGGGGGGCAGGAAGCGTCGGAGGAGTTCTTGAGTCCTGGCCAGTTCCATCCGACCGTCTGCCGAGCTGCGCAGGCGGCTGTCCTCGTTGACCGTCTCGCCATAGAACCGCATCACGGAGGGAGCCAATTCGAGATTCGACATGGTCGCAGTATCGTGTGTACCGGTGGACCAGTCCAGCGCAGGAATTAGGGGAAACCATGGCAGTCCTGAAGTACGAAGAGATCGCAGAGTTCCTGCGCGCCCGCATTGCCGCTGGTGAACCCGGCCCGGGGGAGACGATCCCGTCGGGCCGCGAGTTGGCAGAGCAGTGGGATGTGTCACGGGCTACCGCCATCAAGGCCGTCGATGTGCTCAGGAACGACGGCGTGGTCGTGGCCAAGCAGGGAACCGGGTTCGTCGTCACAGAAACGCCCGTGGCACGACCTGCCGGCGCTCGCCGCGCAGGGTCGGCGCGCATCCTGGGCGGCATGCCGTTCCTGCGCGTCGGTACGCCTGACTGGGCGGAACCCCCCGCCCACGTCGCCGCCGCCCTCCGCCTCTCCCTCGGGGCTAAGGCGCTTCGGCGCGTTCGCGTCCTCCAGCTCCCGGACGGCACCCCGAACAGCTGCGTTGAGGCCTGGTTCCCCCCGGATGTCGCGGAGGTGGCACCACGCCTTGCCGACACCAACCCGATCGCCGAAGGCACAACGCGCTACGTCCGGCGCCAGACCGGGCGAGGCCCGGCCGAAGGCGTAGACGTCACCACCGTGCGACTTGCTTCGGAGACGGAGGCAGACCGCTTGAAGGTGCCGCAGGGGGCACCGGTGGCTGTGCTTCTGCACACGGCTTACGACGAGCAGGGGAAGCCGCTGGTCTGCGAGGAGGGCGTGACGCCGTCCTCGTTCTTCGAGCAGGTGGACACTTACCCCATGTAGACGCGCTGCGAGCAACAGATATGGCTGGACCGGTCCACCGGTTCAGCTTTTTTGTTGCCTCCAAAGTGCTCCCCACCTGGTGTTTTCATCTCGACGACGCGGCGACACGTGGATTCTTCGCTTGACTGGACCGGTCCACCGGTCCAGTCTCTTGTTGTGGCCATCGCCCGAACCGGAATCTCCGGAGGGGGCCGATTCCGTCACGCCAAAACTCAACAGCGTGATCCACCGCGTCAGTACAGCCGTGACCGTTCCGGCCGAGGCGAGTGGAGACCAGCCGACCGAGAAACGACCCCCTTCACACCGGGGTCCACACCCCCTGACCGGGGAACGCCATCGGCTCTAAGAACCGCACGGCACACCTTCGAAGCTGCCACCTCAGACTTCCGGGATTTCGGATCTCCCCGGAACGAGCAGCGCCGTGCGACATCAGGAGAACCGAAGCACCAGCGCTCACGGTGCCCGGCATTCCGGCCTGCCTTCTCGGTGGGCTGCGGTGCCGGGTCGCCGTGGTCGCTCGTAGCCCACGAACGACCCAGACGGTGCGAGGCCCCGGTGCGGACACACCGGGGCCTCTTCTCGGGCCGTCCCACCGTGAGGAGAAAACGACCCATGCAGACCATCGCTGCACTTCAGGCACTTGTTACGGCCGCGTCGCTCGACTTCGAGCCGTCGGTTGCTGAGCTGGACGCGATCGACCGGGAGATGCCGCTCATCCGGGCGGAGGTCGCCCTGCTGGACGCGCAGATCATGACCATCGACCGCCCGACCAACGAGCTGGACACCCGCCGGGTCCGCCGGGCCCGTAACCGGGTGCTGGCCGCCCGCCGGGACCTGACCAACCGCGCCGGCACCGAGCACACCGGCGGTGCCGCGTGAACGCCAAGACGGTTCTTCCCGCCGTCGGCATGACGGCCGTGTCCATGGTCCTCACGCTGGCCGTGGTGATGATGTGGCTGGGCACGGCGATGCCGTGGCCGGTCGCGCTCGTCGTCGGTCTGGGGATCGACGGCGGGTGGCTCGCCACCCTCGCCTACGAACGCCGCCTGGCCGCGCAGGGCGACCACTCCACCCCGGTCACCCTTGTTGGCTGGACGTTCGGTCTGGTCGCGACCGGTGTGCTGGTCGCTCACGCCCTCACCGCCGACGAGTCGACCGGTGCGTGGCTGGCCGTCGCATGGCTCCCCATCGCGGCCAAAGCCCTGTGGCTGGTGCACGGACTGTGGGAGCGGACCGCGCTCACCGGTGAAGCCCTGGACGCGATCCAGGGCATTCAGCAGGAAGCCCGCGACGAAGCCGCAGTGGCCCGCGCCCGGCTGCGGGCCGAGGCGTCCACGGAGGAGACGCGGTTGACGGCTGTGACGCAGGCCGGTGCCCGCGTCGCACACGTCCAGGCACGCACCGCCGACACCCTGTCCCGGGCCTGGTCGACGCTGGAGACGGCGCGGGAGGGCGAGGGCACCGGACGGGCCCTGACCAGCGTGACGAGCCGCGTCACAGCAGGTGTCGCGTCCCGGTGGGAGCTGCCTGTCTGGGGGCCCACCGAGCCGGTTTCGGCGTTCGCTCTGGAGTCGGCCGGCGCCCTCTCCGACGACGCCTTGGACGCGCTCGTGGACCAGGTCCGCCACAGCGAGACCCCTGCCCTGTCCTACCGGGAGATGGCGTCACGCTTCCGTAGCGCCGGGCACTCCGCGTCCGAGGTCCGGTTGCGGGCCGCGTGGAAGCGCGTGGCCGCCTGATGGGCGCGCTGCCCGTCTACCGGTGGCGGCTCGCCCCGGACGGCTACGCCACCCGCCGTCAGCTCCGGGCCGTCGGGCTGCGGCCTGGCGGTCAGGAGGTGGCCGCGCAGTTGGAGCGGCCCCGGCGCCGTCGGGGCCCGCTGGTCGCCTTCCTCTACCGCGTCGACCGGGCCAAGCCGGTCCGGCCCATGACACCCGCCCGCATGGCCGCTCTCGAAGCGGCCATGCGGGCCCGCCGCACCTGCCCCGCCTGCCGTCGTGACGCCGGGTACTGCATCCCGCGCTCCCTCGGCATGTGCGTGCCCTGTTCGGACATCAAGTCCGCCGCCTGAGCGGCGACGATCGGAGTGACGTAGTGAAGCTGACCGTCAGCACACACAAGCTCTTCGGCTACCGCTCGACTCTGCGCACTGCGAAGCGCCTGTGCGAAGAGGCCGTGCGGGTCGTGGACCGGTCGGTGGCCGGCCGGATGCCCGACGTGCAGGTCGTCCTCACCGGTGAGCGGGACCTCGCCGAGGTGACCACGGCCGCCGAGTGGGAGACCGCCGGATGCACCGACAAGCGGATCCAGGCCCGGGCACTTCGGGACGCGAAGCGGTACGCCCGGGACGTTGCCGGGCGGTCCATCCCGCTCGCCGACGGCGGGGTCCTGGTCGTCATCAACGTCGACCAACACCCCAACGAAGCGGTGTTCGCCATCACGCTCGTGCACGAGCTGGTCCACGCGATGCAGAACAGCCGCAAGGGCGTCCGTGACCGCCTTGTCGCCGGTCTGCGCCACGACCTCGGTGTCGAGCGCCTGTCACGCCGCGAGAGCCGTGAACTCGACCGCCTCTTTGAGGCCGACGAGAAGGAGGCGTACGGCTGCGAGTACCTCGCCGGCCGTCTCGTCCCCGCCGCCGCAGCCTGACCCGCCCCAACCCCCGCCCACTTCCTCGCCCCCAAGGTTGGGGCAGTCAGGAGTCGTTCCGTCATGAGCGACAACGTCGTTCCCCTCTTCGAAAAGACCACCCCCGCCCCCATGAAGCCCGCACCGGTCGAGACAGCTGCTGTAGCAGCGGCGACCGCTGAAAGGCCGCCTGTGCCCCTGTGGGTCCGCTCCGGGCGGGCCGTTCGCACGGTGGCCACCCACGACACCACCAAGACCGTCTGCCGCGCGACGGCCCGCCACGGCCTCTACGTGCTGGGCGGGACGCGGATCGTGGCCCGTCGCACGTGGGAGGGCCGCACCGCCTCGCGGTATGAGCGGCTGCTGCGTGCGGCGGAAGCCGCGGGGAACATGGAGGCCGCCGCCGAGTGGGAGGAGCGCGGGCAGCGCTTCCGCCAGGAACGCCACCGGCGCCGCATGGACCTGCTCACCGCCCCGATGGACGCGGCCAAGGGCATCGCGGCCGGGGCCGGGATCGCGGCCGGTGGCCTGCTGCTGCTCGGCATCATGCTCGCCGTGGCGAACAAGGACTGGACCGACATCGGCGCCCCGACCATGGCGCTGATCGAGCTGGTCCGCTGGATCGTCTTCATCATCACCGTGACCTGGGGGCCCCTGGTCACGATCGGCCCGTGGGCGGTCCTGCTCGGCCTGTGGGCCGTCGGCAAGCACCAGCAGGCAGCACCCCAGTGGGCCCTCCCGGCCAACGTGCGCTCGGGTGAGGGCGAGCCGATCACCCCGTCCATCGTCGTCCTCGCCCTGCGCAACCTCGGTATCGCACCCCTGCGGAACGCCATCAAGGAGATGGGCGATGCCGGCGCGTCGATGCTGGGCCCGATCCGGATCGCCGGATGCGGAGTCGAGGTGGACGTGACCCTGCCCTCGGGTGTCTCCACGAACGAGGTGCAGAACAAGCGGCGCAAGCTCGCTGAGAACCTGTCCCGGCATGAGCACGAGGTGTTCATCACGATCCCGCAGGCCGCCCGCACCGTCCGGCTCTGGGTCGCGGACTCCGGGGCGCTGGACGAGCCGATCGGCCCGTCCCCGCTGACCACCGACCAGGACCTGACCGCGAACTACAAGACCGGCAAGGCCCCGTGGGGCCAGGACCTGCGCGGCGACGCCGCCGCCCTGAGCCTCTACCAGCGCCACCTCCTCATCACCGGCCTGTCCAACCAGGGCAAGACCGCAGCCTTGCGAGCACTCGCCCTGTGGCTGGCGCTCGACAAGACGGTGGAGTTCCGGCTCGCGGACCTGAAGGGCGCCGGGGACTGGGCGATGTTCGACGGCCTGGCCACGGTGCTGATCCAGGGGCCGACCGACGACCACGTCATCCAGGCAACCGAGATGCTGGAAGGCGGCGTGAGCGAGATGGAGCGCCGGTTGCAGGCCCCGACCGGGACCGTGTTCCCGCCGCTCGTGCTGCTGGTCGACGAGGCGCAGGTGGCGTTCATGTGCCCGGTCGTCGACGGCGAGAAGCGACCGTACGGCGGGTCCAAGGCCACCTCCCGCTACTTCATGGCCGCGCGGAAGATCCACAACCAGGGCCGGGCCGTGAACGTGACCCTGTGGCAGGGCACGCAGGACCCCACCGACCAGAACCTTCCCAAGCTGGTCCGCGAGGGCGCCCACACCCGCGCCTCCCTCGCGCTCGGCACCGAGTCGCAGGCCCGCATGGCCCTGGGTGACAAGGCCGTCGACGGCGGGGCCGCCCCGAACCTGCTCCGGCCGGGGCTCGACAAGGGAACCCTCGTTGTCGCCTCCGACGGCATCGCGATCCCGGCCGGCCAGGCGTCCATCACGGTGCGCACGCACTTCATCGACACCGACGAAGCCGCGCTCATCACCGCCCGGGCCCGCGCCATGCGGGACGGGGTCACCACGCTCCACGTCATCGAGCAGGGCGAGGAGCGCGACGCGCTCGCCGACATCGCCACGGTGATCGGGAACACGAACCGGGTCCTGACCCAGGACGTGCTGCAGCGGCTCGCGGTGCTCTCCGAGGACAGCTACGGGAGCTGGACGCACGCCGACCTCAAGCGCGTCCTGGACGGCACCGCCGCCGAGCCCTACAAGTCCGACGGCCGCATGGTCATCGGACGTGAGCGCATCGCCCGCGCCCTCACCAACCGGGACACCGACGGTTCCGCTTCCGCTTCCTGAACACAGGGAGCCACCCCCGGGCGGGTCAGGGAGGCAGGGAGAACTCCCTCACCGCCTCCCTGACCCGCCTCCCTGGACCTGACCAGCCCAAACGATGTTCAGGGAGGCAGGGAGTCACCCCAGCTCAACACCCCTGAAGCCCTCTCCCGGCGCCTCCCGAGGGGGTGCTTCCGCCTCCCTGACCCCGCAATGGAAGGGATTCCACATGTTCCCCGAGAACACCGGCCACCGGCCCGCCGAGCAGGCCGTGACCCTCCACCACCCCACCCCCATCGCGCCCTACCCGGCCGCTCCGGTCGTCCCGGTGCAGCGCGGTGGCGTCCCGTCGGTTGCGTCGATCGTGCTGCCGGACGGGCGGGTCATCACCGGCTACGCCATCGACCACACCCGGCCCGAGCCGGTCACCGCCAAGCCGGTCGTCTCCCGCGCGGCGGTGAACATCGCCCTCGGAGGGATCGGGTTCGCCGCCGTCTGCGGCGGGCTGCTCCTGCTGACCACGTTCATCGCCGCACTCGCCGCCCTGGTCCAGCAGCTCATCATCCTGGCCGCCGTCATCCTCGGTGGCTTCATCGCCGTCCAGGTCCTCACCACCGGCCGGCACAACAGCGGCACGACGGTGAACATCCGCAAGGCCGTCATCAAACGCAACCACTTCCACGGCTGACCAGCCGTGGCCACCCTCCTCGACTGGCGCGACCACCGACACTTCGACGCCTCCCGGAACCTGCCGTGCGTGCTCTGCGGCAAACCCACCCCCCTGCGCAGCCACGACCGCGAACCGGTCCACAAGGTGTGCGCCGAGGACTGGTGCGACCAACACCCCACGTCCAACCGCTTCCACAACTGACCCTCGAAGGGACACCCGTGAACACTCCCAGCAACCCCGCCCGCCACCCGGCCAAGGCCGCCGACGCGCTGCGGACCTTCAACCACGCCACCCTGCCCGGCCGCCCCGTGCCCGCCCTCGCCTACCCCGGCACCATCTACAACGCGATCGGCTCGTTCGCCACGCTCGCCCACCGCCTGCCGCAGGCGTTCGATCACATCGCCCTCGCGCTAGCCGACCTCCACCAGGCCGGACATCTCACCGCCGACCACGGCACCCCCACCCAGCACACCACCACCGCCGTGGCCGCCCTGCGCGAGGCCGAACGCCTCGCCACCGCACTGACCGACGCCCTGGAACGCGCCCACAGCGCGTCCAGCCCCCTCGGCTACTGCGGCCCCATGCCCGAGGACGACGACCTGTAGCTACGCCGACGGCGGCCCCCGTCTCGCCAAAGTCCGGGGCCGCCGTCGTCCAGCAGCTCACTCACGAGAACTGGAGACATCCAGCATGACCCAACCCACCGCCATCCGGCGAGTAGCCGCACCCCCGCCCCTGCTCGCCACCGCCCTCGACCTCGCCGCCCGCACGGTGCCGACGCTCCCGCTGCGGGTCGGGAAGCTCCCGTTCGGGAACTGCGCGGCCTGCGCCAACAACGTGTGCGGTGGCCGGCCGGTCATGAAGACCGCCGGGCCCTGCACCTGTCCCGGTGTCTGCCACGGCTGGGCCGCCGCCACGACCGACACCCGCACCCTCACCTCACCGGCATGGGTGCGGGC
>NZ_JBEXRT010000021.1:0-117894 GCF_040613235.1 Streptomyces sp. NPDC006296
CGGCGCCCCCCGCGGCGGCCGCCCCGGCCACCGGGGCCCCCCCGCGGCGCGCGCACCGGCGCCGGCCGGGCTCAGGCGCTCCAGCCGCCGCCGACCGCCCGGCTCGACAGGTAGGAGTCGCGCAGCGCCTTGCGCAGGCCGGGGACGGTCTCGTCGAACCGTGCGGCCAGCGTCTTGAGCGGCTCCTTGTGGGTACGCAGGTCCGCGCGGCTCCACACACTGGTCACTTCGAGCTCGACCGCGAACACGGCCATGGCCAGCTCCTCCAGCGGGACCGACACCGGGTCGGCGCCGCCGAGCACGACGCCGCGCACACGTTCCTGGAGCGCGGCCACCTCCTGCGGGTGGGTGACGGTGACGCGGTCGGCCGGGATGAGGCCCATGACCTTGCCGCGGGACACGCTGACCTCGCCGGCTGCGGCGAGCTGGTCGCGGACCGGAGTCTCGGCCGTATGGGCCTTGTTGTGCACGAACTGCAGCCAGCCCTTGGGCCTGCTGTCGGGCAGGTCACCCCACACGTCGGCGGCGAAGGGGTCGTCCGGCGCCTTGCCGGGCTTCCGGACGACCTTCTTGCCCTCGGTGGCGAGCAGCCCGTCGCGGGCCAGCTCGGTCAGGGCGCCGGCCCGCAGCAACTGGCCGCGGCCCTGCAGGTTGTCCAGCTGGAACTTGCCCTTGTCCACGGTGTAGCAGAGCAGATAGAGCTGTTGCGGCAGTGTCGTGAGCACGTTGTCTCTCCTCGGACGAACGGTAGGGACGGATGCATGCGGTGTGGCGCGGTGCGGGCGCGGTCAGAGAACCGCGCGGGGAGCGCGAGCCGAGGAGCACGCCGGTGACGCGGCGGTCCCGGGCGGCGCACGGCGCGGAGCCGGGTGCGCTCAGGCCGTGTCGGTGTCGAGACCCAGGTGTTCGGTCAGGAAGCGTTCCGCCGCGGTGTAGAGGGCGACCACGTTCTCCGGGTTCTCGATGGCGTGCCCCTCGTCCTCCATGACGATGTATTCGACGGGCACGTTCCGGGAACGCAGCGCCTCGACGAGCCGGTCGGACTCGGCCAGGGCGACACGGGCGTCGTTGGCGCCGTGCACCACCATCAGCGGAGTGCGGATCCGGTCGGCGCGGCTGATGGGGGAGCGGGCCAGCATGTCGGCCTCCTGCTCCGGGTCGGCCGGGTCGCCGACGTACGCGTACCAGTTGTAGGCGAGCATCGGTTTCACGAAGTCGGGCTGGCTGCGCATGAAGGCGGCCAGGTCCGAGACACCGACGACGTCGATCGCGGCGGCGAAGACGTCCGGTGTGAAGGTGACGCCGACGAGCGACGCATATCCCCCGTAGGAGCCGCCCATGATCGCCACACGGTCCGGATCGGCGTAGCCCTGCTCGACCGCCCACCGCACCCCGTCGATGAGATCGTCGTGCATCCTGCCCGCGAACTCGCCGATGCCCGCCCTGGTGAACGCCCTTCCGTAGCCGGTGGAGCCCCGGAAGTCCACCTGCAGCACCGCGCAGCCCCGGTTCGCGAAAAGCTGGGCGGCGGGGTTGTAGCCCCAGCTGTCGCGGCTCCACGGGCCGCCGTGGACCAACAGCACCAGCGGGAGGCGGGAGGGCTCCACGCCCACCGGAAGCGTCAGGTGCGCGGGCAGCGTCAGGCCGTCACGGGAGGTGATCGACACCGTGCGCATCGGCGCCAGGGACTCCGGGTCCAGGTCCGGCTTCGCCCGGTGGAGCAGGCGGCTCTCACCCGTGGCGTGGTCGTAGAGGTAGGTGACCCCGGGGTCGCGGTCGTGGGTGAAGGCGGCCACCCAGCGCCGGCCGCTGTCGTCGGACGACAGCGCCGCGAGATCGCCGTCGGACAGCTTCTCCAGGTTCTCCAGCACCGCGGCGAAGTCCGGGTCCAGTGCGTGGACGACCTGGCGCTGTCCGAGGTACCGGACTCCGAGCAGGTCACCCGTGCGCCGGCTGCGGATCAGGGGGGAGGGCAGAGCGGGGAAGACCCGGGCGCGGGTGTCCAGGTCGTACTCCGGATGGGAGTCGACCTCGTGCTCCTCGCCGGTGGCCAGGTCGAGCCGGGCCAGGCGGAGGCGGTCGCCCCCGCGGTGCGAGCCGAGCCACACCCCCGAACCGTCCGGTGTGACCTCCAAGGGGTAGATGCCCAGGGGAGCGTCACCGCCGTCGAACCGTGCCACGGGGTGCGCCGAACCCGTGGCGCCGTCCCACCGGGACAACTCGATGTCGCCCTCGGGCGTCGTCGCCGTCATGAACGGTCCGCGCTCGCTGTACAGCCACCCCTCGCCGTTGTTCCGCGGGCTCTCGGCGAGCGGGGTGATGTCGCCGGTGGCGATGTCCAGTTCGACCAGGTCGAACTGGGCCCGGTCGCGGAGGTTCAGCTGGGTGACCACCGTGCCCGGCCGCTCGGCGGGCAGGTCCAGGCCGATGGTCCGCGCCCCCGGGTACGGCGTGAGGTTCACCGCGGCGGCGTCCGGGTCGTCCAGGTCCACGCGGTAGAGGTGCAGGTTCTCGTCGCCTCCCTGGTCCCGGGTGTAGAGCAGCCAGCGGGGGTCGCGCGTCCAGTGGTAGCTCACCACTCCGCGGTCCTCGGTGGTCACGCACCGGGCGTCCCCCGGTGTGTCGACGCTCTCGACCCAGACGTTCATACGGTTCTCCCACGGCGCCAGGTAGGCCATCCGCCTGCCGTCCGGGGAGAGGGTGACCTTCGCCCGGGGCGGTGGTCCGAAGAACTCCTCGACGGAGATGGTCTTCCGCTGTGCCATGTCGTCCCTCCTGCGATCGGCGCCCGAGGGCGCGGGGGAGGCCGGGTCGAACGCCCCGCCTGTCACTTAATGACACTGTCACTAAATGACAGGAGTGGCAAGTGTGCTCCCGGAGTCCGGGCGGGCGCGCTTCCGGGGCTCGGGCGAGTCGGTGCGCTTTCGGGCGCCTCGGTGTGCCTCGGTGCGCCTCGGTCGATGACGTGGGCACCTCGGTCGGCGAAGTGGGCGCCTCGGGCGGGGAGTAGGGGCGGCGTGCCGGGGAAGTCGGCCGAACAGGGCCCGCTTGTGGCGTGCGCCACACTGTGAGGGGTAGCCAAGAATGTCACTTGATGCCAAGATGGCATTAAGTGACGC
Organism: Streptomyces sp. NPDC006296; assembly: GCF_040613235.1. Lineage (NCBI taxonomy): Bacteria > Bacillati > Actinomycetota > Actinomycetes > Kitasatosporales > Streptomycetaceae > Streptomyces > Streptomyces sp. NPDC006296. The sequence continues at coordinate 3,120 of NZ_JBEXRT010000021.1, forward strand.
AGTGAAGATTTCTTGTCCCCCCACATGAACTCGGGAGAGCTGACCACCATGAAGACCAAGAGCTTCCTGGAGACGGAGTCCGACGCGAAGGCGGAGACGACGGGAGCCCCGCAGCGCCCCTCGGCCCTCGAACAGGCCGGAGGAACCAAGGGGATCGTCTACTCGGCCCTGCCCGCGCTGGCGTTCGTGGTCGCCAACAACTTCGGCGGGATAGGGGTGGCGATCATCGCCTCCCTCGCCGTCGCGGTGGCCATCGGCCTGGTGCGTCTGCTGCGCAAGGAGTCGATGCAGCCCGCGATCGGCGGGGTATTCGGCGTCGTGGTCGCCGCAGGCATCGTCTGGTTCACGGGCTCCGCCAAGGACTACTTCCTCATCGGCATCTGGGCGAGCCTGGCCGGCGCCGTCCTCTTCCTCGGCTCCGTCCTGGTGCGGTGGCCGCTGGCCGGCGTCCTCTGGAACACGGCCACCGGAAAGGGCAACGTCTGGCGCGAGGACAAGCGCTCGCGGCTCTACTTCGACATCGCCACCCTGGTGCTCGCCGTCGTCTTCGGCGCCCGTTTCGCCGTCCAGCAGTACTTCTACGTGACCGACCAGGTGGGGTCGCTGGGTGCGGCCAAGATCGCCATGGGCTTCCCCCTGCTCGCCGTGGCCCTGCTGGTGGTGGCCTGGGCCGCCCGCAGCTCGAACAAGCGACTGGCGGCCGTCGGTCTGCTGCCCGCCAAGCGCGGTTGACCTCCACGTGCACGCCGGTCGTCGAACGGCGACCGTCACGCGCGATGAGGCCTCGCGCACACCGTCCGACAGCGGGCGGCCCCCTCCGTCCATGAGGGGGCCGCCCGCTGTCGTGCCGAGCCCGCGCGGTCGGTGGGCGTGCGGCTGCCGTCCGGAGACTCGATCGCGCCGCTCTGGCACGAGTGCGTCACTTAATGTCATTATGACACTGAGGAGTCGGCTGAGCGGAGGTGACCTGGCATGGCTACGGCCAAGGGCGGTGGGAACGGAATGAGCGAACAGCGGCGCCATCGGCTGCGCCTGGAGATCTCCCGTGAGGCCTCCCGGCTGTTCTGGGAGCAAGGTGTCGATGCCACCAGCGGTGATCAGATCGCCGAGGCGGTGGGTCTGTCCACCCGGACCATCTGGCGGCACTTCCGCAGCAAGGAGAGCTGTGCCGAGCCCATTGTGAGGCAGGGCGTCGAATGGGAGATGCGCACGCTGCGCGACTGGCCCGCGGAGCTCTCGCTCGAAGAACGCCTCGTCGCGGAGTCGAGCCGCTTCCACCAGGAGGCCGAAGCCGTCGAGCGGAGCGACAACGCACTCGCGATGCGGATGATCCGGCTGGCCGACACGGAGCCGGCCCTGCGCACCGCCTGGCTGATGGCGTGCGACCAGGTGGAGCGCGAGATGGCCGAGATCATCGCCAAGCGTCTGGGACTCCCCGTCACCGATCTCCAGGTGCGCCTGCACGCCGCCGCGGCCTCTGCGGCCCTCAGGGTCATCAACGAGGACATCGGTGCCGCTCTCCTCGACGGCGCCGACCCCGCACAGTTCGCCAACGCGGCCGAACTCGTGGCGAGCGCCGTCCGCAGGGCCACGGGCGGGGCCGTGGGAGACGCGGTCACCGCCTGAGCTGGACCGTCCCGGTGCGCCCCTGCGGCCGACCGTGCGCACCCGCAACCGCGGGGCGGGGCGAGGCGTCCGCTCCGTTTCGTTGTCCCGGGATCCGGGAGCGGTGAACTCCGCCGGTGAGCACGAGCGCGCGGGCCCGGGCTCCCTCCTGGTCGTTCAGGTGCAGGAACTTCCCATGGGCGGTTGGTCGACTTCGTGGAGAAGGACTGCCGGAGCGCGATCGCTGACGGCCGTGCGAGGGTCTTCACGCATCATGTGTGCAACCTCCGAACGTCTGTTGGCTCGTTCTTGAACTCCACCGGTCTGCTCTTGGACGGCTGAGGGTCGATGTTGCACAGGTGCGGAACGTTTTTCCCGTCCCGTTCGGGGGTCCCCTCACCCGCCGTCCGCCGGGCGGGTCCGTCCAAGGGTCATGGGCGACGTACGCCCCGGTCCTCGCGTGCCGCGCACGGGCGGCACGGGGACCGCGTCGGCGGCTGCCCACTTGTCACTCGCGCCACTTAATGCCATCGTGGCACTTGGTGACATTCATAGTGGGTTCAAAGAGGTGGTACCGGTGGAAGCCCTGCTGAGCCCTGCCGCGAGGAGCACGAGCGAACGACGGCGGCATCGGCTGCGCCTGGAGATCTCCCGCGAGGCCTGCCGGCTGTTCTGGGAGCTCGGCGTGGCCGGGACCAGCGGCGACCGGATCGCCGAGGCGGTGGACCTGTCCACCCGCACCGTCTGGCGTCACTTCCGCAGCAAGGAGAGCTGCGCCGAGCCCATCGTGCTCCAGGGCGTCGGATGGGAGATGAGCGCGCTGCGGAGCTGGCCGCTCCATCTCTCCCTCGACGATCACCTGGCCGCGGAGGTCGTCAGGCACGAGAGCGCCGTCGGTGCCGTCGAGCGCGGTGACATCCTTCTCGCGATCAGGATGATCCGGCTGGCGGACGACGAGCCGTCGATCCGGACGGCCTGGCTCATGGCCTGTGACCAGGTGGAACGCGAAATGACCGCGATCATCGCGGGACGGCTGGGACTCCCGGCCGACGATCTCGTGGTGCGGCTGTCCGGGGCGGCCGCCTCCGCCGCCTTCCGGATCGTCAACGAGGACCTGGGCGCCGCCGCCCTGCGCGGTGCGGTTCCCCTGGACTCCGAGGCCGAGGTGATCCGGCGTGTGGCACGGGCGGTGCGCGACGCCACCGGAGGCGCGATCGGCGACGCGGTCTCCCCGCTTCCGCCACGGGGATCCCCGCACGGACTCCGCTGATCCGGTCCCCGTGACGGGGCGTCACCGTGCCACCAGCTCCGTGAGGTCCGCCAGCAGTTCGGACGCGGTCACCGGATCGAGTTCGGCGAAGGAGGGCCCGGGCAGCTCACCGCCCGGACCCCACGCGCTGGGCTGAGCGGACAGTCCGACGAATTCCAGAGACTGTTCGGTCGAGACGTCGACGGCTCCGATGGCGAACCCCTCCGACGGGCCGACGGCGATCCAGCGGCCCTGCGCGACGCGCTTGGAGAGCCGGAACTGCAGACCCGAGAACATCGGCTCCTGGCGCTCCCGGCCGCGCCGCTCCAGTCCGAGCAGTGCGGTGGTCGGCAGGTGAGGTTCTCGAACCGCTCCAGCCGGTCGTCGCCCGACAGCCCCAGATCGGCCGCCAGCTGAGCGATCTTCACATCGAGCGCAGGCAGAAGGGGTGTCCGGCCGGGCTGGCGTAGACGCGACTACCGGTGCGGGTTTCCGGGGTGATCTCGTCGGTGGGTCGCAGTCGGGTGGCGCCGCCGTCGGTGGCCGCACGGTCGGAGGTTGCGAGGTCGTCGACGCCGAAGTCGAGGTGCATCTGCTGGGAGGTGCCGTCCGGCCAGTTCGGGACAGTGTGTCCGGGAGTGGACTGGACGACGATCACCGGGAGGCCGGGGGCCTGAACGAAGTGGTGGGTCGGTGTGAGGGTGAGGGAGCCGCCGAGCAGCCGGTGCCAGAAGGAGCTTTCCTTCTCGATGTCGGCGGCGTCGATGACCACGGAGGTCAGGGTGATGGGCATGGAGGTGTCCTGTTCGTACTGTCGGGTGGTTGCTCAGACGGTCGGGATGATGCCGCCGTCGACACGGAACTGCGCTCCGGTGAGCCATTTCGCGCGGCCGGAGGCGAGGAAGGCGATCATCTCGGCGACGTCCTCGGGATCTCCGGGGCGGCCCATGGGGACCTTCAGGTGGTCCACGATCTGCTGCGTGACTTCCTCGGTGGTCACGCCCTGCGCCTCGGCCATGTGCCGGAGGTGGGCGGTGGCGCCCTCGGTGACGACGAAGCCGGGAAGGACGCAGACCACGCGCACCCCGTGTGAGCCGACTTCGGTGGCCAGTTCGCGGCTGTAGGTGTTGAGCGCGGCCTTCGCGGCGGCGTAGGACGCCTCGGTGCGCTGAGGCAGTTGGCTGGCGATCGAGGAGACGTGCACGACGACGCCGGAGCCCCGCTCGACCATTCCCGGCACCAGGGCCCGGTCCAGGCGCACGGCGCTGAGGAGGTTCGTCTCCAGGTCCGCCTGCCAGGACTCGTCCGACCGGCCCAGGGTCGGTGCCGGGGCGCTCGCCGCGCCCGCGTTGTTCACGAGCACGTCCACACCGCCCACCTGCTCGACGACCCGGCGGCCGAGTTCGGCCACACCCTGCTGCGTGGAGAGGTCCGCCGCGAGGAATGTGGCACCGCTGTCCTCCTCGGGCCGGCTGCGGGAGGCCGTCAGCACGGTCGCGCCCGCGGCGACGAAGCGGCGGACGGTCGCCGCACCCAGGCCCCGGCTGCCGCCGGTGACCAGTACCCGAAGGCCGTCGTGGCTGTTGTCCGCGATGGACATGGGAGCTCTCCTCCGTAAGATGAATCCGACTCCGGAAACGATACACGCAAACGGAGTCGGACTCACCTTATGGAGGTTCTCTTGCCGGCATCACGCCCGCTGCGCGCCGACGCGCGGCGCAACCGCGAGGCACTGCTGTCCGCGGCCCGCCAGGCGTTCCTCGGCGGCGACACCGACGCACACGTCGAGGGCATCGCCCGCAAAGCCGGCGTCGCCGTCGGAACGCTCTACCGCCACTTCGAAACCCGCGAAGCGCTGATCGAGGAGGTCTACCGCACAGAGGTCGACGACCTGTGCGCCGCACCCGGTGCCCTGCTGGACCAACACGCCCCGGAGGAGGCGCTGCGGCGCTTCCTGCTGCTGCTCGTGGACCACGCGGCGGTGGGCAAGGGGATGTCCAGTGCGCTGGAAAGCATCATGGCGACAGACTCACCGGTCTTCGGCGACGCGCGCACCCGTATGGCCAACGCCCTCTCCCTGCTGCTCGAAGCCGGCAGCGCGGCCGGCACCGTCCGCGACGACGTCACCGGCTCCACCCTGTTGCGCGCCCTGGGCGGTATCTGCGGAATGCGCGCCACGGAGGGCTGGTTGGTCGAGGCCCGGCAGATCACCGCTCTCCTCTTCGACGGTCTGCGACACGGCGCCCCGCCGCCATCCTGAGCCGGGGGCAGAGCGCCGGCGGCCGGGACGCTGGCGGTGAAGTCGTAGCGGCCGAGCGCGTCGAGGTCGGCGTGATTGAGCGGGGAGACGCGGGCGACGTCTTCGTCCAGGACGTCGTGCTCGCGCTCCTCGGCGGGCAGGGCCCGCAACTCCTCCACTGCGGCGTCGAGATGGCGAGTCTCCCACCGTACGGCGGCGTACAGCACAAGACCGAGCGCGCCGAACTGGTCCTCCTGGCCCGTCCTGTACGCCTGCATGACGACAGAGCCAGCCTCGCACCACGTCCGCGCCGTCGTTCCGTACCCGGTCTCCCACCGACCGGATCGTGCTCGACAGCACCATCGGGGACACCCATCTCGACCGCGAGGGCATGTGCCGCTACGCCGTCGGTACGGAACAGACCCTCCCCGACTTCGCGATGTGGGCGGCCGGACGGCACGACAGCTACGGACTCGGCCGAACCTCCGCGGAGGCCCGCACGAACTACCTGGCCCTCGTCGTGACCTGCAACGACGTCGTGTGGCCCACGAGTGTGGACACCTACCGCGCGGGGGTCGCCGAGGACCGCAGGCGCGGGGCCCCGCCACCCCGCCGCGGCGGCGGGTGTCCGCCCTGTTCGACGCCCTGCTGTGTTTCAAGCTCGCCAACCGCAGCCCCGCGTTCGCCCTGGAGGACGGCGGGGGCTGCAGCCCCTACCTGGCGGACCACTAGGCGCGCTGGCACCGCCTGCTGCGGGACGTCCTGGAGCAGATCCCCGGACGGAGCGACGGCTCCTTCACCGCCCACGCGCTGCTCGCCGCCACCCGGGCCGACCTCGTCGAGCACCTGGCCGGGGAGGAGCGGGCGACGCGCGAGGAGATGCGCGCCCGGCTGGCGGGCTTCACCCGCAGGGTCCTGGGGCCCGGATCACCCGGTGAAGCGGCCGTGGAGGACTGACCGGGGCGTGGGGCGCCGCCGGTCGAGGCCGCGGACGGCGGCCGGCCCGCGCTCCGTCCGGGTCGCACGCGCCGCCGCTCAGCCGGACGGCGTGTCCTTGCCGCGACCCGCCCGGACCGTGCCCACGGCCGCAGCGGTGAGCCGCACCAGGGAGACCAGCCCCCCGGGGCCGAACAGGAGCACCCACAGGGCGGGCTGCCCCGGCGAGGACCGGTCCGCCGCGATCACCAGGGCCACCGTGGCGGCCAGGTGGGCGCAGCCGAACACGAGCCGGGCGGTGCGGCGGCGCAGCGGGAGCAGTGCCGCCAGGAACCACAGCAGACCGATGAGCAGGACGAGCAGGACGAGTCCCATGGGCCGGACGCTCTCCAGACGGAAAGGGTCCGGCCGGCCGCGTGAGGGCGGCCGGCCGGACGTGGATCAGGATCGGACGGTCAGTAGCTGCTGTACCCGGCGTCGAGCGGGATGCTCTTGTCCAGACAGAAGTGTGCCGGGGAGGGATCGGTTCCGGCGGACGACGGCGCCGTGATGTCCCAGGGGTTTCCGCTCTGGTCGGTGGCGAAGTTGCACGGCCCGAACGGGTTGGGCCACAGCGGGTAGTCCTGGTTCGGGTCGGGGATCTTGCTGAAGTCCTGGAAGTCGCCCTTGATCACGGGCGACGCGCCACCTGCGGTGCCGTCCAGGTTCATCGCGGTCCCGTCCAGATACAGGTACTGGTCGGGCATGTGGCTGGAGCGCAGGTAGGGGCGCCCGCTCACCTTGCGCACCGATCCGTCGGCGCAGACCTTCAGACTCAGCTCCTGCCAGATGGGCGGCGCCTGACCGAAGGCCGTACCGACCAGCGGGGACAGCAGCTCGGTCTGGAAGAAGTTGGACCAGATCCCGTGGGCCAGTTCGGCCACGACGTCCGGCACCCGGCTGTCCCCGTCGGCCTTCTTCTGCCAGTTGTCGACGTTCTGCTTGGGCGCGTCGGCGCTCAGCATGGGCCGGTACCCGATGGAACCGCCCGAGGTGTACAGGGTGGCCACACAGGTACCACCGGTGTCGACCGGGGTGTCGTCGTCCTTCACCACGGTCGGCTTCTTGCCCGCGTAGGCGTAGGAACGGCCCGGCAGGACGCCCGTCGCCAGTGGGTCGGCGTTGTGGCTCTTGTTGTCGTGCTGGTTGAGGTTCTTCAACGCGTAGCGCAGGTCGGGCCTGGCGATCCCGTAGTCCGTGGCGAGCGCGGAGAAGGTGTCCAGCATGAACTTGGGCAGGTGCGTGTTGCCCGTGCGGTTGCCGTAGTCGACGTACTCACTGCCCGGGATGACGGTGCCCGCGGCGTCCTTGACGAACGACACGGTGGTCCGCGAGCGGATCTTGTACGAGTTGTCGTCGGTGTCGAACCTGGACGGCTTGGCCGAACTGGTCGGCCGGTCGGTGTACGGGTTCGCGAAGCCCACCCAGGTGGCCTCACTGGTGCCGTCCGGGTGGTTGACCGGGTCGGTCCCCGCGGCCGTCACCTGGGAGCGCCAGGCGGTCATGGCGCTCTTCGTCGCCGGCATCACGCACCCGGAGGCCGGGCCCGCCGTGCACGAGGGCAGGGAGGAGATGCGGCCGGTGAGGTCCATCCCCCAGTCGTAGAGGTTCTGACGGCTGGTGAGCGGACCGCCGATCCAGGACGCCGGGGCGGAGGTGTCGATGTCCTGGTCCTCGTCGAAGAGGGCCACGGCGTCGATGCTGCGTTCCACGTACGTCCCCGTGATGGGCACGAAGGCGACGGCGTCGAAGGCGATGTCCTCCTCGCCGGTGCCGTCCGACGTCACGGAGCTGAGGGTGACCTTGGGGACGTTGCCGAACATGAACGCCCCGATGGAGACCCAGCGGTTGCCGTTGCCGGGCTGCCGGACGATGCGCGAGCGCACGCCGTTCTTGGTGGTGACGTCGTACTGGGCGAGCTGGGTCTGCGCCCCGTGGTCGGGCAGGTGGACCAGGACGCGGGCCGGCTGGCTGAGCGTCTTGTTGAGGGTCCAGGTGCCGGTGACCTTCATCTTGCCGCTCTCGGCGCTCGCCTGGCGGGTGTGGGCGAAGGAGAAGTGGCCGCCGTAGCCCGCGCCGAGCTGATGGAAGTCGATCTTCGAGGGGTAGAGGCCCTTGGAGTCGGCGGCGAAGTTCAGCCCGAACGTGCCCTGGTTGGTGGTGGGCGTGGTGCATCCGGGCCGCACGGACGGGGTGCCGTCCGGCATGTCGTCGATGACGAGGGCGCCCGAAGGGAGGCCCGAGGTGGAGCAGTTGGGCGGATAGGCGGTGCCGTCCGGCTGTTCGGCGTAGGTGCTGTCGAAGCGGACGAGCTCGTTGCCGCAGGAGTAGGAGCAGTCGCTCTTCCAGGTGGTGCTCTGGTGGTACCAGCACTTCAGGTCGTACTGGCCGGAGGCGTTCTTGTGGGCGCAGGGGCCGGCCTTGGCGCCCGCGACGTCCGGGGCGTTCGGCGTGTACGACTTGCCCGGCTCACAGGTGTTGCTCGCGTCGCAGAACTGGTTCACCGGCGGCTTGGCGTTGGCGCGGTTGAGCGGGGCGGTGACGGCGTCACCGTTCCACCAGGCCGGACGGTAGGCGGAGACCGGGGTGTTGGGGGACTCCAGCAGCTCCGGCGGATGCCCGGCGAAGCCGATGACCTTCTCCGGGTAGGGCCAGTCCTGCGGGTGGGCGGCGTCGGCGTAGCTGGTGTCCATGAACGAGGCGCGGTTCGCGGGGTACTCCGGGTTGGCCGGGTTATTCGCCCATCCCACGCCCCAGGCGCCGCTGTTGCTGCCGCTGCTGGACTGCGGGTAGAAGCCCGAGTTGTAGGCCCAGAGGGCGAAGAACCAGTTCTCGATCTTGGTCGCGTCGCCGTTGTTGACCTTCATCCCGGCGCCCCGGGTCTGGTTCCACTTGTCGGTGAGGATCTGCAGACCGGCCGCGACGTTCACCGCGTAGTCCAGAGCGACGGCACGCTGGGTCTGGTAGGCCCAGGCCGTGTCCGACGGCCCCTTCTCCTTGCCGGCCAGACGCATGTGGTCGGTCACCTGCGTGATGCCGTAACCGCAGTCGGCCTCGGCCCAGTTGATGTCCCAGTCGTCGGCGCTGCTGCTGTTGTAGATCTCCAGCCCGTAGTAGTTGCCGATGAGCGGATTGGCGGTGACGCCGGGGACGGCGAAGCGCGCCGCCTGCCACATGTTCGACTCCTGCGCGGTCACGCCGAGCATCACCTGAGCCGGGACGTGGTCACCCTCCAGGAGCGTCTTCCTCGGGAAGAGGCCCTGCGGCGAGTACGCCGGCATGCCGAGGTTCTTCCAGTTCGCGGGGCGCGACGCCTTGGAGTCCAGGGTGCCCATGACGGCCTGGTCGACGGCCCACTCCACCTGGCGCGGCTTGGGCTGCATCGCCTGGTTGCGGGGATCGTTGCGCGGGACGGAGCAGTACCGCTCGTCCTCGACCGGATCGCTCGGCGAGGCGGCCGCGGCGAGACCGCTCGTCGCCCGGGCCGCCTTCTTCCCCGTCCCGGTGCCCAGACCGGGCGCGGGTGCCACGCCCTGCTGGGCGTCGGCGCCGACGACCGCGGCGGGATCGACGACGAACGTCATCGTGCGCTTGCGCGCGGGCAGTGTGACGCCGAGCGTCACGGAACGGGCCTCCGTCGCCTGCTCCGCGGTCACCCGGGAGTCCTTGCCGTCGGTCCAGGCGGTGCTGGTGATGACGGCCCTGCCACGGGTGGAGACACGGGCCCCGCTGGGGGCGTCGAGCATCCTGACCGCCTCGGGCAGCGCGCCCGCGGCTGCCTCGCGCCGGGCACCGGTGAGGTAGACCCGGCCGTCGGCGGAACGGGTCACGTCGACGGCGTCGAGCTTGCCGTGCCCCAGGGTCGCGGCCCTGCGCCCGGAGGCGGGGGACTTCACCTGACCGGCGCTCAGGTGACGTGCGGTGGCGCGTTCGCCGGAGCGGTCGAGGAAGGTCAGACCGCCGTCCTGGTCCGGGGTGAGCCGGAAGGGCACGGCGTCGGTCGCGGCCAGGGTCGAACGCCGGCCGTCCGCGGAGACGGAGACGATCCGGGAGGTGTCGGCCGCCACGATGCGCCCGCCGCCCGCGGGAACGGCCGAGGTCAGCTGTCCGGTGACCTTGACGGGAGCGGCGACCTCACCGGTCGCCGCGTCGACGCGCAGCAGCCGGGTCGAGGACTTGTCCTCGCCGCCGCTCTGCGTGAGGACGGCGTCCTCGCCCGCACCGCAGCCGGGGTTGTAGTAGGCCAGGCTGACCTGGCGCCGGAGCTTGGTGACGTCACCCGTGGTGAGGTCCACCACCGCGGCGAAGGCGCCGCGGGCGAAGAGCTCCGCCTTGTTGGTGAAGGTGCGCGGCGCGTAGACCACCACGGCCCGTTCACCGGACGCGGTCACGCAGGCGTTGCCGATCCAGGCGTCGGTGTCGAAGCCGGGCTCGGCGAGCGTGGCGGCCGTCCGCCAGGCGTATCCGGACCGTTCGTCGGCGACCAGCAGGTGCAGCCCCTGGGCGTCCCCGGTGGTGGTCCACAGCCGGTCCCGCGAGCTGCGCCATCCCTTCCCGAGCGTGGCGTCGCGGTCCTTCTCCGGGATGCCTGCCTCCGCGGCGTCCGGCCGGCGCTCCGGCACGTCGGAGCGCGGTGCGCCGCTCCACGGAGTGTCCTGCGCTGCGCCCGAAGCGGCCGGCTTCGGGGTGGGGGGCGCAGGCGCGGCGGTCGCCTGCAGGGTGCCGGCCAGCAGGCCTGCCAGCACGACTGGTACCGCCGCTGCGAGACGGAGTCCGCCTCTGGGTCTTGGCATGGGGGTTCACTCTCTGTCTGCGCTGTCGGCGCTCATCCGGTGCGAGCGGCTCAGGCGCGCCACCGGGCGCGGAAGGCTCGCAACCGGCCATGCTGGAACCCGCACGTCTCGGTACGCTCTCCGCGCCGTCTCACGGGCCGTCTGACGCACCGGGGCGGGGACCGGAGCGGGGACCGGGCCTGCGGCCGCCCGCCCGTGACCGGGCTCCGGGTGCTTCCCCGCGTCGCCGTCGGTCCGCCGCTGCTGCGGGCCGCGCGGACCCGTGCGGGGGTGCGCCCGCGCGGAGCCCGGTCCGGTGCCGGTACACGACGGCTCCGGCGTCTCCGGCCTACGGCACGTCCCGAGGACCGTCGGACGGGCACGGCCCTCCCGAAGGACGCCGGACGGGCACGGTCCTCCCGGCGAACCCCGGCCGGGCACCGGGGCGGGAGGCGAAGACCTCCGTGGGGTGCCTACGGGAGAGCTCCACCGGACCGGAGGTGTTGGTGCTGTCCCGGGAAACCACGGGAACCGGTCGATCGCGCCCGCGCCCGCGCTCGCCGGACACGGGCCGGGGCGGCCCGGTGAGCCCCGGGGATCGCACGGGGTGCCGGCCGACGGGGCCCCGAGCGCCCCGGCCCGCTGCCCCGGGCACGAGGCCGACGGCCCCGGCGGGCGGGCCTCCACCGGTGTCCCTCGCCGGCCGGCCGGGTCGCGGGCACGCGGCGGGGGTCAGCCGTCGTGCAGCTCGCCCTGGGCGATCTCCACCGTGTGGTGCAGGCTCACGAGCCCGGCCGTGGCCTCTGCGCCGGCCGCGACCGAGCAGGCCAGCAGCAGACCGGCCGCCGCGGTGGCCAGCCGGTGGGGGACGGGGGCCGGCCCGAGCATGGCCCGCACGCGTTTCGGCACGGGGCCGCCCACGGCGCTCGCGGCGAAGCCGGGGCGACTGCTGCCGGCCCGCCCGGCGAGGGCCGCGCGGCCGATCGCGCGCGCGGTCAGGCCGCGGTCGCCGACCGTCTCCGCGGCCGCCTCGTCCGCGACGCGCTCGACGGCCAGGCCGACGGCGTCGCGCAGGCCGCCCATGGCGGGGTGACACCGGGTTGCGAGGTCCGCGGCGGCGAGGAAGTAGTGGTGGCGGCCGGTCAGATGGGCCCGTTCGTGGGCGAGGAGGGCCTCGCGTTCGGGTCCGTCCAGGGAGCGCAGCATGCCGGAGGTCACCACCACGCGCCCCGGGTTCCCCGGGAGGGCGTAGGCGTCGGCCTCGGGGCGGTCCAGGATGCTGAGGTCTCCCGCGGTGGTCGCGTCCCGCAGGTGTCCCCGCGCGGTGCGGTACTGGCGGAGCTGGAACAGCACCGAGCGGATCACGGCGCGGCCGCAGACGGCGAGCGCGCCGAGGGCGAACACCGTGACCGGACCGGACACGACGGCCGGCGCGACGCCCAGGGGGTGGATCAGATGGCCGAGCCGGGCGACGGCGGAGACGGTGAGCGTGCCGGCGAGGAGCAGGGCGCCGAGCGCCGCCAGCCAGCCGGCCGCCAGCACGCACGCCGTCGCGGTCAGCGCCCACATGGCGGCCACGGGCCGCAGGCGGGGAGCCGCCCACCGGGCGAGTGCCGGTGCCGCGAACGGCATCAGCAGCGGCACCAGGAGTGCGGCGATCACCGGCCGCCCCCCTCCTCCAGGAGATCGCGCAGAATGCGCTCGTCCTCGGGCCCCAGGTCCGAGACGAACCGGGCGAGCACGCTCTGGCGGTCGTCGTCCTTGTCGAGCTCGTGGTGCATGCGCCGCGCGGTCAGGCCGTGGGCGTCCCGGACGGGGAAGTACGCGAATCCGCGTCCGGCGCGCTCCCGGCCGACCGTCCCCTTGTCGTGGAGGCGGGACAGGATCGTCGTCACCGTCGTGCGGGCCAGCTCCACCGCCAGGGCGCGCTGCACCTGGCCGGCGGTCCGGGGGCCGTCCGCCGACCACAGGGCCGCGAGCACGCTCGCCTCCAGCTCACCCGCTCCTCTGCGCTCCGCCGCACGTTCCGCCATGGCGCCCCCTCGTCCCTTCATCGTCTACAGTGCAGTAGACCGTCTACGTGATTGTAGTCGACCGGCGGTCCTGCCGGTCACCCCTGTCCGCGTTCAGCGAGAGGCCGCCCACCCATGGCCCTGTCCGTCATCGCCGCAGCCCCCCTCGCGGTGAACCTCCTCGACGCCCGGTCGCTGCTGGCGACCTTCGGCGTCCTGGGCATCGCGGTGGTGATGTTCGCCGAGACCGGGCTGCTGGTCGGCTTCTTCCTGCCCGGCGACTCCCTGCTCTTCACCGCCGGACTGCTGTGCGCGGGCACCGCGGACCGGGCCGCGACACTGTCCCTGCCCTGGGTCCTGGTCGCCGCCGCCACCGGCGCGCTGGCCGGTGCGCAGTGCGGCTACCTCATCGGACGCAGAGCCGGGGGAGCGGTTCTCGCACGGAGCAGGTCCGAGCGCCTGCGGGCGGGCGCCGAGCGCGCCGAGGCGCTCCTGCGGCGGTACGGCCACGCCCGAGCGATCGTGCTGGCCCGCTTCGTCCCCGTGGTGCGCACGGTCCTGAACCCGCTCGCCGGTGCGCTGAACATCCCCGCCCGGGTCTTCACCGTCTGGCAGCTCGCCGGCGGCCTGGTCTGGACGGCCGGCCTGGTGCTGGCCGGGTACGCCCTCGGCTCCTCCGTCCCCGACGTCGACCGTTACCTGCTGCCCATCGTCGCCCTGATCGTGGCCGTGTCCCTGGTGCCGCTGGCAGTCGAACTGCTGCGCTCCCGGCGGGCCGCCGCACACCGGAACGAGACCCCCTGATGCAAGCTTCCTACGACGGCTCCTCCCTCGACGGCCCGGCCTACCTCGAGGTCGTCGGACTGGCCCACCGGACGCCCGGCTGGGCCGACGGCCTGATCACCGCATGGTCGGCCTACGGGCTCGGCGTGTTCGCGCTGCTGATGCTCCTCGCCTGGTGGCGGGCCCGCCGGGCGGGCACCCCGGCCGCCGCGGTCACCACGCTGGCCGTCCCCCTGGTCACCGTCCTCGCGTTCGGCGTGAACTCCCTGCTGAAGTCGGCCGTCCACGAGAACCGGCCCTGCCGGCAACTCCACGCGATCACCCTCGAAGCGTGCCCCGCGCCCGGCGACTGGTCCTTCCCGAGCAACCACGCCGTCATCGCCTCCGCGGCCGCCTTCGCCCTGCTCCTCGTCTCGCGGCGCCTCGGCCTCGTCGCGGCGGTGGCGGCCGTCCTGATGGCGGCCTCCCGGGTATGGGTGGGCGCGCACTACCCGCACGACGTCCTGGCCGGGCTCCTCGTCGGCGCCCTCGTCGCCCTTCCCGTCATGGGAGCGGTACGGCGGCATGGCGGCGCGCTCGCCACCCGCCTGGAGGGCGGCCCGCTGCGCCCCCTGCTGACCCCGGCGTGACCCGCCGCCCGCCCTCCGCCGCACGGTGGCTTCCCACCGCTCGCCCCGGCGGGAAGCCGCGGGTCCGTGCCTTCCCGCCGGGCGGGGGGCCGTCCGCGCCTCGCTCAGACGGTCGAGAATCCCGGGACGGATCCCCCGCCGAGGACCCAGAGCGCGGCGGTGTACCAGAGGAGGGCCACCCCGAGGACGAGCAGGGACCCGACAGCCGGCAGCAGCAGGCCCGGCAGCCGCCTGCTGCGCACCACGATCACCTTGGCCACGAACGCCCCGTAGAGCGCGCACCCGGCGAAGGAGTGGATCGCCACCCGCGGTGACGTCGTCTCGATCCCGTAGGTCGTCAGGCAGTGCCAGGCGATCGGCAGCGAGAGCAGGAACGCGAGGACCCCGAGCGCGCGGTGCCACGGGCGCACGGCCCGGGGCACCGTGGCGACGCCCGGCACACGGCCGTACATCCACACGGCGAGGCAGAGCTGGACGAGGGCGAGACCGAGCAGCGCGGTGCTGAGCTCGGCCTTGAGGTCGACGGCGGCGGGGCCGTGCTCACCGAGGAGCCCGCTGTCGTAGCGCGGCGTGTGCAGGGTGCCGAAGAGGTAGACCCCGACACCGGCCGCGACGGGCAGCAGGACGGCGAGGACGGCGACGGGGGCCGCGCCCCTGCCGCCGCCCGCACGGCGCCCGGCGCGCAGGTCCTCCGGCCGGCTCAGCTCTCGACCTTGTCGCCCTTGGCGTCGAGCACGTACCACTCGGCGCCGAACTGGTTGAGGGCCTGGCCGTTCGTCTGGCCGGGCTTGGTGTCGCCGGCGTAGTAGTACAGGGGGTGGCCGTTGTACGTGACCTGCTCGTCGCCGCCGGAACGCTTGGTGCTGCCCAGCAGCTTCTTGTCGGCGCCGCTGCCCACCTCGGCGGCCCCCTTGGTGAGGAGGGGAGGCCACGCCGTGGCGCAGGCGCCCGCGCAGTTCGACGTGTTCTTCGTGTCGGCGAGGAACAGATAGAGCGTGTTGCCCTTGTCGTCGACGAGGATGGTGCCCAGCTTGCCCTCGGCCTTGGTGTCCACGGTGGCCGGGGCGGAGGGCGAGGCGCCGGCGGCGGTGGGCCCGAGGCCCTCCCCCTGCGACGTGCCGTCCGAGCAGCCGGTGAGGGCGGCGGCGAGCAGCAGGACGGTGGTACAGGCGGCCGTGGCGGCGGGGCGTTTCATCGGGGCTCCGGGTGTGAGGGGGACTGCGGCGGGACCCCCGGTATCTCCCCGTCCGCAGCCGTCCGTTCACAGCCCCACCGGCAAGACCACTCACCCGGGGGCACCCCCGACTCCCGTGCCGCGGCGGCCCGTACGCAAGGCCGGACCGACCGGACCGGCGCCCCGCGAGCCGCCCGCCGGGGCCCGCCGCACCTCGTCATTCCAGCTCCTGCACCGTGCCTCCTGTCGTCAGCGAGACCGCGGTGGTCCCGAGCCGGGGCAGCGGGACCGGCAGGGAGCCGTCCGCCGCGGCGTGCAGCGCGGGGCCCACGGCTCCGAGGTAGTCGGCGGACGCGGCCCCGGTGAAGGAGAAGCCCGGGGTGATCCGGCAGACGACGGCCTCCTCGGCGAAGGACTGCAGGCGGACGAGCACCCGGCCCGGCTCCGGCACGGTCAGGCCGACGATCCGCACCCGCGGGTCGTCGAGCGTCAGCAGCGCGTAGGAGGTGCCGGGGGAGGGCTCGGCCGCCCCGCCCGCCCGCACCGCCAGCAGAGGACGGCTGCCGACGGCGGCGGTGCGCATGCCGAGCACCGCGCCACCGGGCGCCGCGGCGTCCTGCCACCCGACGCTGTACCGGAAGACATGGTCGAACGCCTGCTCCGAGGGGAAGTTGGTGTCCCAGATGTTGTTGTGGACCCACGAGAACACCGTCCCCGGCTCCTCCTGCGCCAGTGACTGCGGATACGGCGCGTAGGGGACGGCCACACCCCCCACCTGGACCAGCGGTGCGTCGTGGGTCGCGAGGGCCGCGCCGGTGGCGCCCTCCTGGAGACTGACCCAGCGGCGCACCGCCCGCATGTGCCGGGCCGAACCGGGAACGACGGGCAGCCCCGTGCCGGTCACGCCGCCGGTCGCCTCCATCCGGACGACCGGGGAGCGCATCGCGAACGGGAAGGCGAAGAACGCGCTCTCCTTCGTCAGCGTGGCGGCCTTGTCGATCCGGTTCTCCAGGTCGATCCGCGCACTCCCGCGCGGCAGATGGACCCTGACCCGCAGGCCCCGGGTGCCGGCCGGGGTGCACGCGTAGACCAGCGTCTCCCCGGTCGCGTCCGAGGTCCGTTCGACCAGGGCCGCCGGGGGAGCCGTGTTCCGGGTGGCCAGCAGATGCATCGAGTCGTCGGCGATGGTCTTGCTCGACTGGTGGTTGAACCCGCCCGCCGTGGCGTACTCGTCGTAGAGATACCCGTTGAAGCCGACGGTGGCGTCCTGGCGGACCAGTTCGCGGTCCGTCCGCTTGTCCAGGACCGAGTCGATGCAGGCGGACGCCAGGTCCACCCGGACGCGCAGGAACTCGTTCTCCAGGACGGTGGAGGCACCGGCCGGGGAGCCGTCCTCCCGCTCCGGTCCGGCCGAGGGGGCGGGCGCCGGCTCGACGTCCACCCGAACGGCTCCGTGCGCCGGTACGCCGGGCAGCCGGAACAGCAGGAAGCGGCCGGCCGCGCGGTGGAGTTCGTTGCTCTGCTCCTCCTCCACCACCTCCAGCGCCGTACCGCTGCGGGAGTCGACGACCCGCACCGCGTCGGCGAGCGGCACGGTGCTCTCGGGGAGGAAGAGCCTGACGGTCTCGGACCGCTCCCAGCCGCAGGTGTTCACGACGTAGTACCCGGCGAGGCTCCCCTCCCGGGGGGCCAGGCGCTCTCCCAGTGCCGCGGCCGCCGAGTCGAGCAGGGTGCGCGCGCCGTCGTGGGCGCCCAGGGCCTGGGCGTACTTCCAGTGCCACTGCCGCTCGCCCGACGCATGGCCGTGATCGCCGTGCGTCCAGGGGTCGCCGGCCCCCCAGGTGTGCTCGTTGAACAGGGAGGCGGCACGGTACACCTCGGGGGCCGCCGCGGTGATCCCGGACGCCTCCGCGGCTCCGAGGATCTCCGCGTGGCCCGCGACGGTCTGTGCCTCCGCCAGCGCCGCCTGCCCGTCGCGGGTGGCGGCCAGCGGGACGGCCCCCGCGCCGACGCCGTCGACCCACCAGTCCGTCCAGTCGCCCTCGAACGTCTCGATCCGGTCGCCGAGCCGCTGCTCGGCGTCGGCGAAGAAGTCCTCGTTGCGCGAGGTGCGCAGGACGGGGAAGGCCCACTCCTCGTTCCACCGGCGGACCGTGTCCGCGATGATGCGGCGCGGCGGCCCGTTGTCCGCGAACTTGCCCAGGACCCGCAGGTGCAGGACGTCCCAGGGATACGGTTCACCCGTGAACTCCTCGTCCAGGACGGGGAATCCCGGGATGCCGCGGCCCTCGTGCGGGTACGGGTGGCTCGCCAGCGCCGAGAGGTAGCCCGGCAGGAGGTCGTCGACGCGCTCGAAGGACTCGTCGAAGCCGATGATCGAGCCCTCCATGTAGGCGAGGCCGTGCGGGGTGTCGGTCCGCCACACCAGCACCTCGTTCCCGCTGGGCCCGCGCCACCGGAACAGGCGCGGCAGGTCCTGGCCGCCGACGTGGTGCGGCACCGCGCGCCCGGCCCAGTTGTGGGCGACCGAGAGGTAGCGGATCCCGCTGGCGGCGAGGACGTCGGGCAGCCCGACCACCTGCCCCGGCACGTCCGTCTGCATGGCCGTGGTGATGTCGATGCCCTCCCGCTCCCGCAGTTCCCGCACCGGCCGCAGCAGCTCGTGCAGTTCGTCGGTGGAGCAGGTCTCGGTGTGCAGGTTGAAGGGCATCGCGGTCAGTTCGACACGCCCCTCGCGCACCCGGTCCAGGAACTCCGCGACCATCCGCGGCGGCCGGTTCCGCGACCAGTTCTCGTAGCTGAAGAAGCCCTCGACCGCCCAGCGGAACTTCGACGCGTCGGGCCGGTCGTCGGTGGCGCGGCACAGTTCGAGCAGCGAGTCGAGGTACTTCCGCCCCTCGGCCAGCACGGTGCCCTGCGGGTCGGTGTACCCGATGTCCAGGTGGGCGTGCTGGACCAGGTGGAGCGTCCAGTAGCGCTGCGGGGTCAGGAGCACCTCGATGCTCTCCGCGCCGCCGAGCTCGGGCAGTTCGACCCGCACCGGGGTCGGCGCGTCCACCTCCGGCACCAGCAGCCGGGTGTCCGTCCCCGGCCCCGGAAGGACGTCGCAGCGCAGGACACCGCCGGCGAGGGTGGTGACGCGGGCCCGGGTGAGCCGCCGGTCCGCCGCCACCCGTACGGACTGGAGCAGGCCGCCCGCACCGTCGTGCCGCAGCAGCGGCTCGCAGGAGAGCCTGACCCGGTGTCCGCCGAGGTCCCCCTCGGCGGACACCGCGCGCCCGCGCAGGATGTCTCGGGCCATGTTCGAGTCCCACCAGGAGGGACGGGCAAGTTCGGGGCGGGGCATGGGAGGGTTCTCCACTCGTATGGGATGCCGGGACGTGCTGCTCGGGCCGCGCCGGGGACGGCTCAGGAGCGCTCGGAGGCGAGACCCGCGAAGATCTGCACCATCGCGGACTGTTCGAGGGTCTCGACCTGGGCGGCCGGCGCGTGGTCGCCGCCGCCGGAGGGCTGGAAGCGGAACAGGCCGTCCGACGCCGTCCGGTTCTCCTTCCAGGTCCGCTCCGCGTAGGCGGCGGCCGCCGTCCGGTAGGCCCGGTCGGGCCGCACCCGGTTCAGGATGCGGAGGTTGTCGAAGTAGAAGGCGTTGAAGATCGCCGGCTGGTCGTGGAGCCGGTCGCCCTGCTTCCAGTACGCCAGCGAGCCCCTGGCGTCCTCGACGGCCCGGTCGAGGTAGCTCCGGTCCCCGGTCGCCCGGTAGAGGGTGGTCGCGGTCCCGATCATCGCGCCGGAGTTGTACGACCAGAGGGTCTCGTTCACGGTGCCGTCGTCGTCACGGCTGTTGTCGTACAGGCCGGGGGACCGGCGCAGACACGACCAGTTCCACTCGTACCACTTCTGCGCACCGGTGAGGAACCGGCGGTCGTGGTCCAGGGCGTAGAGCTCGGCCGCCAGCTGGGCGGCCAGCCCCGTGACGTTGGCGGCGCGCATGGTGTTGTCCGGCGAGTCGACCCAGCGCATCCCTCCGGGGCACGGCTTGGCGGGGTCCTCGTCCCAGCCCCGGGCGACGATCGCGTGGGTCTCCACCGCCCGGTCGAGATAGCGCCGCTCGCCGGTCGCCCGGTACTGGTCGAGGAAGGAGAGCCCGACGACGGCGTTGTCGTCGTAGAAGACGTCGCCGCCCTGGCCGAGAGGCGCGGGCAGGTAGGAGTCGTATCCGGGCCGGCCGTCGCGTGGTTCGAAGTACAGGCCCAGAGTCTCGAAGCGCTCGGCGGCGGCACGCTCGTAGCGGGCGCCGACCTTCGGCAGTTCGGACATGTCGACGGTGGCGGCGGCCGCCTCGCGCAGCGGCCAGAGGTAGGAGTGGGGGTTCTCGCCCTCCTTGCGCGGCGTCTTCTCCAGGTACAGCCCGTGCGCACGCGGGCCCTGGTAGAGGTGCTCCTGCAACGCGTCGTAGGTGACCTCGGCGCGACGCGTCCAGGCGGCGGGCGAGGTCTCCCCGCTGCCGCCGGCAGCGGCGGCGGGGCTCGCCCAGAGTGCTCCGGAGAGGAGGGCGAGGGCCAGTGCGGCACCCAGGGGTGTCTTCGGCATGGTCTGCCTTTCGGGAGGTGGAGAGTGCGGGGGCGGCCGGGACGGGCTCAGCCGTGCAGCTTGAGGCTGCTGACGAAGAAGCGCTGCGCCGAGAAGAACAGGACGACGGTCGGCAGCGAGACCAGCAGCGCACCGCCGAGGACCACCGGGGGGCCCACGCTGGAGTAGTTGCCCTGGAGCTCGGCCAGCGCCGCCATGACCGGCCGGATGTTCTTGCTGGTGGACAGCGTGATGCCGAACAGCAGGTCGTTCCAGACGGCGACGAACTGGAAGACGAAGGCGGCCACCATGGCGGACCTGGACAGCGGCACGTGGATCTGCCGGAAGATCCGCCACCACGACGCGCCGTCCATCCGGGCGGCCTCGATGATCTCCGGCGCCAGCGTCAGCGCGAAGTTGCGCATGATGAAGTAGGCGAACGGGACGGCGATCGCCGCGTACACCAGGAACAGCCCGAACTGGGCGTCGTAGAGGCCGGTTCCGGCGTAGGCGAGGAACAGCGGGCGCAGGAAGACCTGGAGGGGCAGCAGGGTCCCCGAGTAGATCAGCCAGAACCAGAGCGTCTTGCGCTGCACCGGCATGATGACCGTCGCGAACGCGGCGGTGGTGGCCACCACGATGGCGGCGGCCGCACTGGTGACGGCATAGAGCAGGCTGTTGGCCATGGAGGGGCCGAGCCCCGCCTTCGTCCAGGCCTGCGCCATGTTGTCGAAGAGACCGAAGCCCTGCGGCCACCAGTGCGGCGTACCGCTGTAGTCGGCCGCGGGCACCAGGGCGTTGACCACCAGCAGCCAGGTGGGCAGCGCCCAGACCAGGGAGACGACCACCAGGGTCGTGTTGCGCAGGATCCTGCCGGGCGTGGGGCGCGTGCGCGGGACGGTGGGCATGATCAGGTGCCTTTCGGGGTCAGCTGACGCCGCAGATACAGCCACGAGCTGAACAGCACGATGGTGGTGAGGACGACCGCCACCGCCGCTCCCGCTCCGGGGTGCAGGGCGAGGAAGGTCTCCTGGTACATCGAGACCGCGAGCGTCTCGGACTGCCGGCCCGGTCCGCCCTGGGTGAGCACCCAGATCAGGTCGAAGGACTTGAGTCCGTTCACCAGGCTGGTGCCGACGACGATCACCGACACGGTCCGCAGCTGGGGCAGCACGACGAACCAGAACTTCCGCCAGCCGGCCGCACCGTCCAGCGAGGCGGCCTCGAGGGTCTCCGGCGGGATGGTCTGGAGCCCCACGAGGAAGAGGATCACCGCCACGCCCGCCGACTGCCAGGTGTTGGCGATGATCATCACCAGTGTGTTCCCCGGCCACTCCAGCAGCCAGCCCTGGGCGAACGACTCCATGCCGAACGCCTTGAGCACCTGGTTCGCCGCGCCGTCGGTGTTGAGGACGAAGTTCCACACCACCGCGACCGCCGAGCCGGACAGGGCGTAGGGCAGGACGACGATCAGCCGGGCCGCACGGGACCAGCCGGCGCCCTGGGTCAGCACGGCGATGGCCAGGCCCAGCGCGAGCGGCAGCGCTACCGTGCCGCCCACCCACATCAGGGTGTTCTGGATCGAGCGGGTCAGCACCGGGTCGTCGAGGAAGAGGGCGTAGTTGTCCAGCCCGGCGAAGCCCGAGACGCGCCGGTCGTCGAAGAAGCTCCGGTAGAGGGTCGAGGCGAACGGGAGCAGCAGCAGCGCGCTCACCAGGAGGACGGCAGGGGCCAGGAAGCCGGCTCCGGCCAGCCTCTCCCGGGTCCGCCGGGTGGGCCGGCGGGCGGGTGGGGAGCCCGCGGGGCCGCGTCCCGCCGACGGGGACGCACCGGGGAGCGGCGCCGGGCGCCGGTCGAGGGAAGAGCTCATGCCTCGTCCCTCTCCCACACGGCCCACTCCTCGGCCGCCCGGCCCGCCATGCTGCGCAGCGTGGCCCGGGGGGAGGACGCCCCGGTCATGAAGCTCCCCAGGTCGTCGGTGTTCCCCTGGACGAGGTTGGGCGGGCCCGACTCGCCGTAGCGCGGCAGCAGGGTCCAGCCCTCCCGCAGCGACCGCTCCTTGAGGCCGGCCATCACCGGGTTGCCGGGCCGGGAGAGCGGATTGGCGGACGCGTCCTGGAGGAAGTCGGTCCACACCTTCTGGACCTTCGGATCGAGCCAGTTCGCCGCGTTGGCCATGGCCGCGTCGTGCGAGACGGCCTTGCGCGGCACGGCGAGCACCCCGGACTCGGTGATGACGGAGCGCCGGGTGGAGGCGTCGACGGGAGGCATGACGAAGGCGTCGAAGTCCACCCCCGGTGCCATCCCGGTGGCGGCGATCCCCTGGGACTGCCAGGAACCGTGCAGGAACATGCCGACCCGCCCGGCCTTCAGCGCGGCGGCACCGTTGTTCTGATCGAAGTCCGCCGGTGTCATCCAGCCCTTGCGCATGAAGTCCTGCCAGATCTGCAGGGCCTTCTCCGCCTGCGGGTCGGTGTAGCGCGCCTTCCCGCCGACCAGGTCCGCGTAGAACGCCGGGTCCACCTTGCTGACCAGCTCCTGGAACCACTCGTAGGCGGGCCAGTTGCCGCTCTGCGTGGCGACGAACGGGACGACGCCCGCCTTCTTCAGCACCTCGGCGTTGTGCAGCAGCTCCTCCCAGGTACCGGGCGCACGCAGACCGTGCTTCCGGAAGAGGGCCGTGCTGTAGAAGAGCACGTAGTACGACTCGTACAGCGGGATCCCGTAGACGGAGCCGCGGTACGACATCGCCTCACGGGTCTGCGGGGTGACCCAGCCCCTGCGTTCGTAGTCGGCCCACAGGGAGGAGAGGTCGCTGAGCTCTCCGGTGCGGGCCAGCGACTTGAGGAAGTAGCCCGAGGCCCACTTGATCATGTCGGTCGCCTTGGTCGTCTGCAGCGAGATCTGTGTGACCTGCCGGTACGACGTGGGATTCGGGTTGGACAGCGGACGCAGCGCGTGGCCGGTGAGCTTCTTCAGCTCCCGTCCGGCCGCGACGTAGCCCTCGTCCCAGGTGGCGTTGTCGTTGGCGAGCGAGGTGGTGCCGGGCTTCACCGCGGTGCTGTCGCCCCGTGCGCAGCCCGTCAGGACGGCCGCGCCGCCCGCTCCGATGCCCGCCAGGACGCTGCGGCGGCCGAGCGGGTGGGACGACCATCGTGTCGCCCCGCCGGTTGATCTCATGGGTTCCCTTCCCTCGGGACCCCGGCAGGGATCCCCGGCTCTGGGGTGTGGTGGGTGAGGGCGTACGGCCCTCCGAGAGATCTCGCCGCACCGCACGGCATCGGCGGTTCGGATGGCCAGGATGTTAACGACACCATGGGGCCGAAACAAGACTCCGTGACGAGAAAACGTCCGAAGACCGCGCCCAACTGCTGCGATGCATGACGATCGTGCACCGACCTTGTCCACCTTGATTGTTATCGATACCATCTTTCCGGTCGATCGATCGCCCGCCCCTCCAGGAGATCCCGTGCACCCAGAGTCCCGCCCCTACGAACACCGTCCCCGCTACCCGGCCGCCGGCGCCGTGGCCACCGGGTGGAGCGAGGCGGTCGCCTCCCTGCCCGCCCGGCCGGTCGTGCTCGCCCTGGACGGTCCCGCGGCCCTGGACTGGGACGAAGCTGCCCGCGGGATCACCGCGGCCCTGCGGGAGCGCTCCACCGGGACGGCGGTCCTCGACGTGCGCGCGCGCTGGTCACCGGAGGCCACGGAGCGGTTGTGCGTCCCGGGGCCCGACGCCGACGCCTTCATACTGCCGCTCGCCGGGTTCGAGATGGCCGATCTCTTCGACGGCCCGCTGTCCGTGGAGCGGCCCGGGACCGGCGTGCTGCTGGTGTTCGGCCCGGGCGCCGCCCTCTGCTCGCCCGACCTGGTCTGGTGGGCGGACCTGCCCAAGCGGTACGCCGAGCGTGCTGTCGCGTCCGGAGCACTGCCCGTGGGCGTCAACCTCGGGCGCCCGCACACGCCGGGTGAACTGCGCAGCCTCTTCTACACCGACTGGCCCGTCGCCGACCGCCACCGCGACGCCCTCGTGCACCGGATCGACCGGTGGATCGACGTACAGGACCCGCAGGCCCCCGCCTCCCTGGACGGCGAGGCGGTCCGCACCACGCTCGCCGGCCTCGCCCGGCAGCCGGTGCGCACCCGCCCGTACTTCAACTCCACCCCCTGGGGCGGGCAGTGGGCCGCCGACACGCTCGGTTTCGTGCCCGAGCACGGCAACACGGCCCTCGGCTACGAGCTGATCGCCCCCGAAGCGGGCGTCCTCGTCGGCGAGGACGCCGGACCGCTGGTGGAGCTGCCCTTCCAACTGCTGTGCGTCCTGCACCCCGAGCAGTTCCTCGGCGCGGACGTGCACCGGCGCTACGGCACCTCGTTCCCCATCCGCTTCGACTACCTCGACACCGTCGGCGGCGGCAACCTCTCCCTGCACTGCCACCCAAGGGAGCGGTACATGCGGGAGACCTTCGGCTGGCCCTACACCCAGCACGAGACCTACTACATCACCGCGAGCGACCCCGGCGCCCAGGTCTTCCTCGGACTGCGCCGGAGCACGGACGCGGACACCCTGCGCAAGGAGGTGGAGGCGTCGGCGACGCACGGCACACCGCTGCGCGTCGAGGACCACGTCCAGACGTTCCCCGCCGAGCCCGGTCAGCTGTTCCTGATCCCGGCGGGCACCCCGCACGCCTCCGGCGCCGGCAACCTCGTGCTGGAGATCAGCGCCACGCCCTACCTCTACTCGCTGCGCTTCTACGACTGGCTGCGCCGCTCCACATCCGGGGTGCCCAGGCCGCTGTCCCACCGCCACGCCTTCGCCAACCTCGACACCGCACGGAGCGGCCCCGAGGTCGCCCGGGACCTCGTCCAGCGGCCGCGCGTCCTCCGTGAGGGCGCCGGCTGGCGCGAGGAGGTCCTCGGGGACCTGCCCGAGATGTTCTACGCGGTCCACCGTCTCGTCCTCGACGGAACGGCACCCGCCGACGACGACACCGACGGCCGCTTCCACATCCTCAACGTCGTCGACGGCGACGGGGTGGTCGTCGAGACCGCCGACGGCCGGCGGCACGACCTCGCGTTCGCCGAGACCCTCACCGTGCCGGCGTCCGTCGGCGGCTACCGCCTCCACACCGTCGGTGAACGGCCCGCCCAGGTCGTCAAGTCCCTGGTGAAGCCGTCATGATCCGGGTGCCCGTGCTGGAGATCGGCGGCACCCACGTCACCGCCGCCCTGGTCGACACGGCCACCGGCCTGCCGGTGCCCCGGTCCGTCGTCCGCAGACCCGTCGCGGCCGGTGCCGGCGCCACGGAACTCCTCGACTCCTTCGCCGAGGCCGCCCGGCACCTCGCCGCGCCCGGCGGGGCGCGCTGGGGCGTCGCCCTGCCGGGGCCCTTCGACTACGCGGCCGGCATCGGCCGGTACCGGGGCATCGGCAAGTTCGAGTCGCTGCACGGCGTCGACGTCGGTACGGAGTTGCGCGCCCGGCTGCCGCGTCCGAGCGCCGTCAGCTTTCTCAACGACGCGGACGCCTTCGCCGTGGGGGAGTACCACAGCGGTGCCGCGGAACGGCGCGCGAGGGCCGTGTGCCTCACGCTCGGCACCGGCGTCGGATCCTCCTTCCTGCAGGACGGACGCCCCGTCACCGACGGCCCCACCGTGCCGCCCGAGGGCAGGGCGCACCGCATCACCGTCGACGGCCTGCCCCTGGAGGAGGTCGTCTCGCGACGGGCGATCCGCGCGCGCTACGCCCGGTCCGCGGGGCTCGACGCGCGGACCGAGGGCCCGGACGTCGGAGCCCTCGCCGACCTGGCGCGCGGCGGCGACCCGCACGCCGCGGCGGCGATCACCGGCTGCTTCACCGCGCTCGGGCGCGCCCTCGCACCCTGGTGCGCCGCGTTCGGGCCGGACGTCATGGTCGTCGGCGGCTCCATGGCCGCGTCCTGGGACCTCATCGGCCCCGCGCTGCGGAGCGGACTCACCGCCGCCGGGGCCGCGGGACCGGACGCGCGCACCACCGTCTCCGCGATGGGCCTGAGTCCCGCCCTCCGGCCCGACGCGGCCCTGATCGGCGCCGCCCACTGGGCCCTGGGGCACCCGGCGAGGGCCGTCACCCCACCCGCCGACGCCCACCGGGCCCACCGGGCGGACCGGCCGTGAGGCGGCCGGCCCGGAACCCGCGGGGAAGCGGCCGGATCCGCCCGCGGGGCCGGACGGCGCCACCGGCCCGGAGTTCTCTACAATGACGGCGCCTGCGGCTCCGGCAGCCCATCGACGGCACAGACTCCCTGACGGCACCAAGGAAGGAACGGCCGTGGCGCAGCACCGACCCACTGACGCCGCCGGCACGCCGACGATGCGTGACGTCGCCGCCCGCGCCGGGGTCAGCGCGATGACCGTCTCCCGGGTGCTCAAGGAGGACCCCCGGGTCACCGAGGCGACCAGGGAGCGGGTGCTGAACGCCGTCGACGCCCTCGGCTACCGGCGCAACGAGACCGCCCGCCGCCTCCGGGTCGGCGGCAGCGGGATGATCGGCCTGGTCGTCACGAACCTGGCCAACCCCTTCTACTCGCGGCTCGCGCTCGGCGTCCAGGAGGTCGCGTACGAACACGGCCTGCGGGTTCTGCTCGGCAACACCGCCGAACAGGTCGACCGGGAAAAGGGACTGGTGGAGGACCTGGCATCCCGTCAGGTCGACGGGATGATCGTGGTGCCCGCGGGCGGCAGCCACCGCCATCTGGGACCGGCCGCGCTGCGCGGCATGCCGATCGTCCTCGCCTCCCGGCCGCCCGCCGGCATGGACGCCGACTGCGTCCTGGTGGACGACTTCGGCGGAGCCGAGGCGGCCACCGGCCGGCTGATCGAGGACGGGCACCGGCGGATCGGCTTCCTGGGCAACCCGCCCGCCCTCTACACCGGCGCCGAACGCTTCCGCGGCTACTGGGCCGCCCACGAGGCGGCCGGCCTGGAGCCGGACGAACGCCACATCCGCCGCGGACTCGCCGACGTGGCCACCGCCGAGCGCGCCGCCGTCGCCCTGCTGGCGGAACCGGACGCCCCCACCGCGCTCTTCTGCACCAACAACCGTCTGACCCAGGGCGCCATCAGGGCCGTCCGCACCCTCGAAGTCCCCGTCTCCCTGGCCGGTTTCGACGACTTCGACCTCGCGGACGTCCTCGGGCTCCCCCTCACCATCGCGTCCTACGACGCCGACGAGATCGGGCGCAGGGCGGGCCAGATGCTGATCGACCGCATCAGCGCCGGCTCCGGCACCCCCGTGCCCGCACGACGCTCCGTGGTCCCCACCCAGGTCATCCGGTACGGGACCGACCGACCGTAACCCTCGCACCGTCCGCCCCTCCCCGGGACACCGCCGCCACCCGGCGGACCGGCGGACGGTCCGCCGCTCCGCGCGCGCAACCTTCGATGGAGTCCCCATGCACGACGACCGCCTGCTGACCGAACGCCGTCTCGCCCGGGTGCTCGACCAGCGCCTCAGGCCCGCAGTCCACGTCCGCTCCCTGCCGCTGGAGGTGAGCGCCCACCACGTGTCCGGCGAACCCGTGCCGGTGAGCGCGGGAATCGCCGGACCCTACGAACCGATCAGCACCGGCGCACCGTGGGGCCCCGCCTGGTCCACCAGCTGGTTCAGGATCCGTGGGACCGTCCCCGCCGACTGGGCGGGGGAGCGGGTCGAGGCCGTGCTCGACCTCGGCTTCGGCACCACCCAGCCCGGCTTCTCGGCCGAAGGCCTCGTCCACCGGGCCGACGGCACCCCCGTGAAGGCCCTCAATCCACGCAACACCTGGCTCCTCGTCGCCGAACAGGCCCAGGGCGGGGAGGACTTCGAGTTCCACATCGAGGCGGCCGCCAACCCGCTGATCTTCGACTCCGCGACCGCGGGCGACCCCTTCGTCCCCACCCGGGCCGGAGATGTCGCCTCCTGGCTGCGCGACGGGGGGAACACCGGATCCGCCGGCGAGCCGCTGTACCGGCTGACCCGGATGGACCTCGCCGTCTTCGACGCGACGGTCTGGGAGCTCGTCCAGGACCTCGACGTCCTGTCCGGACTCATGCACCAGCTCCCCGAGGACTCCACCCGCCGCAGCCAGATCCGGCACACGGTGAGCGCCGCCCTCGACGCCGTCGACCTCCAGGACATCGGCGGCACCGCCGCACGGGCCAGGACCCTGCTCGCCCCCGCGCTCGCCGCACCTGCGCACGCGGGCGCCCACCGGATCTCCGCCGTCGGCCACGCCCACATCGACACGGCCTGGCTGTGGCCGGTGCGCGAGACCGTCCGCAAGGCCGCCCGCACCGTCTCGAACGTCACCGCGCTGATGGACGACCACCCCGGGTTCCGGTTCGTCATGTCACAGGCCCAGCAGCTGGCCTGGCTCAAGGAACAGCGGCCCGAGGTCTACGCCCGGGTGCTGGAGAAGGCCGCGACCGGGCAGTTCCTGCCGACCGGCAGCCTCTGGGTCGAACCCGACACCAACCTCTCCGGCGGGGAGTCCCTGGTCCGCCAGTTCGTCCACGGCAAGCGGTTCTACCTGGAGGAGTTCGGCGTCGAGACGCGCGACATGTGGCTGCCGGACACCTTCGGCTACAACGCCGCGCTGCCCCAGCTCATGAAGCTGGCCGGCATCGACTGGTTCCTCACCCAGAAGATCTCCTGGAACACCACGAACGCGTTCCCGCACCACACCTTCTGGTGGGAGGGCATCGACGGCTCCCGCGTCTTCAGCCACTTCCCGCCCGTCGACTCCTACAACGGCGACCTCTCCGGTGCCGACATCGGCCACACCGAACGCAACTTCCGCGACAAGGGGGCCGCCAACCGCTCCCTGGTCCCCTTCGGCTACGGCGACGGCGGGGGCGGTCCCACCCGCGAGATGCTGGCGCGCGCCGACCGGCTCGCCGACCTGGAGGGATCCGCGAAGGTCGCGATGGAGGGGCCCGCGGAATTCTTCACCCGGGCCCACGCGGAGTACCCCGACGCGCCGGTCTGGGTCGGGGAGCTCTACCTGGAGCTGCACCGGGGCACCCTCACCAGCCAGCTCGCCACCAAACAGGGCAACCGGCGCAGCGAACACCTTCTCCGGGAGGCGGAACTGTGGTCGGCGACGGCCGCCCTGCGGACCGGTGAGCCGTATCCGTACGCCGCCCTCGACCGCATCTGGAAGACCGTCCTGCTGCACCAGTTCCACGACATCCTGCCCGGCTCCTCCATCGCCTGGGTGCACCGGGAGACGGAGCAGGCCCACGCGGAGGCCGCCCGCGAACTGAACGCCCTCATCGACACCGCCCAGCGCGCCCTGGCCGGACCGCCGGACCCCGAGGGCGGCGTCGTCGTCTTCAACGCCGCCCCGCACGAGCGCGACGGCGTGCCTGCACTCGCCGCCGCCCCCCGCCGCGCACCCCTGCGGACGGCACCCGTACGACCGGGCGACGACGGCAGCCTCGTCCTGGACAACGGCCTGGTCAGGATCACCGTCGACGCCCGCGGCCTGATCACGTCGGCGTACGACCTGACCGCCGGACGCGAGGCGCTCGCCCCCGGCGCCGCGGGCAACCTCCTCCAGCTCCACCAGGACTTCCCCAACCAGTGGGACGCCTGGGACCTGGACGCGTTCTACCGCAACACCGTGCAGGACATCGACCGGGCCGAGACGGTGACCGCCCACGAGGACGCCGTCGAGATCGTGTGGCACGTCAACCGGTCGCGCGTCCGCCAGCGCCTCACCCTCCAGGAAGGCACCCGCCGACTCGACATCGACACCGTCCTGGACTGGCGGGAACGGGAGAAGATCCTCAAGGTCGCCTTCCCCTTCGACCTCCGTGCCCGGCACTCCACCAGCGAGATCCCCTTCGGCCACGTCCAGCGGCCCACCCACTCCAACACCAGCTGGGACGCCGCCCGCTTCGAGATCTGCGCCCACCGCTTCCTGCACGTCGCGGAACCGGGCTGGGGAGCGGCGCTGGTCAACGACTCCACCTACGGGCACGACGTCACCCACGACGTCCGCCCCGACGGCGGCACGACGACCACCGCCAGGCTCTCGCTCCTGCGCGCCCCGCTCTTCCCGGACCCGGACACCGACCAGGGCGAACACCACCTGCGCTACGGCCTGGTGATCGGCGCGGACATCGGCGACGCCGTCCGCGAGGGCTACCGCTTCAACCTCGCCGAACGCACCTGCGCCGGCACGAGCACCGTCGCCCCGCCGGCCGAGGCCGACCACCGCGCCGTCGTGATCGAGGCGGTCAAGCTCGCGGACGACCGCTCGGGAGACGTGATCGTACGGCTCTACGAATCGCTCGGCGGGCGCGCCACGACGACCCTGCGCGCCGGGTTCCCACTGGCCGCCGCCACCACGACCGACCTGCTCGAACGCCCCGTCGACGGCGGCCCCGACCTGCCCGTCACCGCCGACGGCGTACGGCTCGCGCTGCGCCCCTTCCAGATCGTGACGGTGCGGCTGACCCCTCGCGCCTGAACGGCGGGGACCGCGGGACGGCCGGGCTCGCTCGACCGGGGCCGTACGGCGGCTCAGTCCTCCGCGTCGCGGACCAGGAGCGCGACCTGCACCCGGTTCTCGGCGGCCAGCTTGGCGAACAGGGCGCCGGTGTGCGCCTTGACCGTCGCGACGGTGATCCGCAGCCGCTCGGCGATCTGCGGGTTGTCCAGCCCGTCCGCGATGGCCCGGGCGGTCTCCCGCTCCCGCTCGGTCAGCACGGACAGCCGTTCGCGCGCGGCGGCCCGCGAACGCTCACGGGTGTGCGAGGAGTCCGGACCGGTGGCCGCCGCGATCACCCGTGCGGTGGCCGCGGGGGAGAGCACCGGGTTGCCGTCCGCGACGGTCCGCACCGCGTCGAGGATCCGGGAGGGCGGGGTGTCCTTGAGGACGAAACCGAGCGCCCCGGCGCGCAGCGCCCCGAGCACCAGGTCGTTGGAGTCGAAGGTGGTGAGCATCAGGACCCGGGGCGGCGCGGGCCGGGCGAGCAGCTCCCGGGTCGTGTCCAGACCGTCCCGCCCCGGCATCCGCACGTCCATCAGCACCACGTCGGGCCGCAGTTCGTCCACCACGGCCAGAGCGGCGTTCCCGTCGGCCGCCTCGGCCACGACGGTCAGGTCCGGTTCGCCGTCGATGACGAGCCGCAGGGCCATGCGCACCAGTTGTTCGTCGTCGACGATGACGACACGGACGGGGGCCTGCCGGTTGTCCATTCACGCGCTCT
Organism: Streptomyces sp. NPDC006296; assembly: GCF_040613235.1. Lineage (NCBI taxonomy): Bacteria > Bacillati > Actinomycetota > Actinomycetes > Kitasatosporales > Streptomycetaceae > Streptomyces > Streptomyces sp. NPDC006296. The sequence goes on from NZ_JBEXRT010000021.1 coordinate 34,365, forward strand.
TCTCGTAGCTGTGGGCGGGACCGTCCGGCCAGGGCAGCCGTGCGGTGAGGACGTATCCGCCCTCGGGTGTCGGACGGTGGTCGAGTTCGCCGCCGGCGAGGGCGATCCGCTCGCCGAGACCCAGCAGGCCGAAGCCGGAGGCCGGCGGCGGTGCCGTGCGCAGGGGGGCCGGTCCGTTGCGCACGCCGATGTCGAGGGTGCCGTCCGCGGCGCCGGCGAGGGTGACGCGCACGACCGCTCCCGGAGCGTGTTTGGCGGCGTTGGTCAGCGCCTCCTGGACGATCCGGTAGCAGGTCCGCCCGACGCCGCCGGGCGGCGCCCCGGACACGGTGTCGGTGAGAGTGACGTCGAGACCCGAGGCGCGGGCGTCGGCCACCAGGTCCGGGACGCGGTCGAGGGAGGGCTGAGGCGGCTCCGGCCGGCCGGGGTCGGCGCGGAGCACCCCGAGGACCTCCCGCAACTCCTCCAACGCCTGGTGGGAACCCTCCGCTATTCCCCGGACCAGGACGCGGCGCTCGTCGGCGGCGAGGTCGCCGCCGCGGTGGTCGAGCACCCCGGCCTGCATGGCCACCAGGGAGATCCGGTGCGCGAGGACGTCATGCATCTCGCGGGCGATCCGGTTGCGCTCCAGGGTCCGTGCCTGCGCCGCACGCGCGTACTGCTCCCGCTCCGCGCTCTCCGCCCGCTCCCGCAGCGACCGCACCTCGACCCGCCGCGCCCCGACCGCCATCCCGGCGGCCACCGCGATCCCCGCGGTCAGCGCGGGCGCCGCGAACTGGGCCCACCACCACACCTCGGGCGGCTGCTCCAACGGGTACACGTCGACGGCGAGCTGTGACGCCGTCACATAGGCGACGACGACGGCCCCGATCTCCACCGGGCGACGGCGGGCGGACAGCGAGCACATCGCCAGCAGCGCGGCGCCGGTGGCCAGCGCCGACACGCTGGAGGCGATCACGACCGTCAGGGCGACCGTGAGCGGCCACCGGCGCCGCCCGAGCAGCACCGCCAGGCAGCCCAGGGCCACCAGCGGATCGGCGACCAGGGTCCAGGTGCCCGGACTGCCGGTCTGGTTCCGCATCAGCACGAGCGTCGACAGCCAGATCGGCAGGCTCACCACGACCGCCACCGTCAGCCGCCAGGTCTGCTGCCACACCCCGAGCCGAGGCCCCACATCCGTGTTCACCAGGCCATTGTCCCCATATCGCGGGACCGCCGGATCCGACCGCGGACCGAGGCGCCCTAGACCCAGGTCTAACCGGTACCTCTCCCGCGGTCGGGACACGGCCCGTCCGCCGGGCCGATGTGCCTCCCTCGCCCGGCGGACAGACTCGTTCACGAGCCGGTCACACCCCCCACAGGAGGAACCCCCATGCGCAGAAGACTGTCCCTCGCTCTCGCCGCCGTCACGGTGGCGATGACCGCCCTCCCGGCGGCGGCGTCGTCCGCCACGACCGCGACGGCGCCGGGCACCCTGCGCTGGGGTCCCTGCCCCGAGGGGGCCTCCGCGCCCCGCCTGGAGTGCTCGACGCTCGAAGTCCCGCTCGACCACCGGGACCCCGGCGGCCGGCAGATCGAGATCGCCGTCTCCCGGCTGGCCAGCGAGAAGCCCGCCCAGCGGCGCGGCGTCCTGCTGACCAACCCCGGCGGCCCGGGCGGCGCAGGCCTGACCTACCCGGCCGTACTCGCCGCGGCGGGACTGCCGCAGGAGGTGCTCGACTCGTACGACCTCATCGGCTTCGACCCGCGCGGTGTCAGCCGCAGCGCGCCGGTGACCTGCGACCTGACGCAGGAGCAGCAGTGGCGCGGCAACTTCCCGCCGTACGCGCACACCGCGGCCGACGTCACCCGGGAGGCCGGCCACGCCCGCAGGATCGCCACGCAGTGCACGAGCGCGCGGACGGCGGAGACGCTGCCGCACATGACCACGGCCGAGACCGCCCGCGACATGGACCGGATCCGGGCAGCCCTGGGCGAGCCGAACCTGTCGTACCTCGGTGCCTCCTACGGCAGTTACCTCGGCGCGGTCTACACGACCCTGTTCCCGCGGCGCGGTGACCGGATCGTCCTCGACAGCAACTTGGGCCCCGGCGGCTACGACGTCACGGCCATGCGGCTGTTCGCCCGGGGGATGGAGGACCGCTTCCCCGACTTCGCCGCCTACGCCGCCGGGCACCCCGAGTACGGGCTGGGCTCCACCCCGCAGGAGATCACCGCCACCTTCCACGAGCTCGTGGAGAAGCTGGACGCGAAGCCCGTCCAGGGCGTCGACGGGACCGCACTCCGTGCCTACACCTTCGAGCAGCTCTACGCCGACGGCTCCATGCCCCGGCTCGCCGAGTTCTGGCAGGCGGTCGACACGGGCGCCACGCTGCCGCTCCCGGAGCTGACCGACGACGTGGAGAACCTCATGGCCGCACGCTTCGCCGTGGTCTGCGGAGACTCACGCTGGCCGGACACCGTCCGGGAGTACCAGCGCAACGTCGCCGTCGACCGGGTCAAGTACCCGATGCTGGGCGGCTCCACGGCGAGCATCAACCCCTGCGCCTTCTGGCCGCGGGAGCGGACCGAACCGCCGGTGCGCATCACCGGCCACGGACCCGCGAACGTGCTGATGGTCCAGAACGAGCGCGACCCGGGCACACCGCTGGCCGGCGCCCGGAAACTGCGCCGGGCCTTCGGCGAGCGGGCCGTGATGGTGACGGCCGACCAGGGCGGACACGGCGTCTACCCGTACGGCGGCAACCGGTGCGTCAAGGACGCCGCGACGACGTTCCTCACCACCGGGGAACGCCCCGCGCGGGACCGCGCCTGCGCGGCGGAACCGGGCACGTGAGCGAGCAGCGGAGGCATCGGACATGTTCGAGGAGATGCGAAGCCGCCGGGCCGCCCGGCGGATCACCCCGGGAGACGGACGGCCGCTCAAGCGGTTCCGCTGGTGGCAGCTGCCCTACCGCTCGCTGTTCTACCTCCGCCTGCCCGACGGGCTGGGCGGACAGGCGGTCTACGCCGTGGACGTCAAGCGGGGCCAGGACCAGACGTCCGAGACGGCCGGGACCGACCTGTACCTCGACGGCAGGCACCACGCCCGGTCGAAGCTCCCCGCCTCCTTCCCGGTCCCCGGCGGCACCGTCGAGGTACGGCTGAGCGGCTTCGGGCTCCGGCGCTGCCACTACGTCACCACCAAGGGCACCGAGCACCTGCTCGTCCCGGACAGTGCCTCGGCCGAGGGCCGCCGCGCCCGTCTCGACCGGGCCCATCCGGTGCTGAGCCGTATGATCGGCGCCGTCTCGCTGACCGTGCTCCTCGTCGCCCTGGTCGTGCTCGTCGCCCAGGTCGCCGAACAGATCACCGCGGTACCCCCGGTGGCCGAGCGGGTGGGCGCCTTCACCGCGCCGGTCGATCTCTCCTTCTGGCCCAATCTCGCGCTGACCCTGGTCACCCTGGTGGCGGGCACCGAGCGGGCCCTGCGGCTGCGGTACAGCCGGCTGCTCGACGGCGCGGCGGGCTGACCCCGGCGGGGTGGGACCCCGGGCCGCCCGCGGATCGTCGGCCCGGGGTGGGACCACCAGACGGCCGGCTCCGGTGCGACGCGTCAGGCCCAGCCTCGCGGATGTGCGAGACGGGGCCTGAGTCCGGGACGGGGCCTGGGCCGAGGCGGTGCGGGGAACGGCGGTGCACGGGTGTCACACCGCCGTCCAGCGCCGTCCCCGCCGGTTCTCCGAGGGTCAGTTGTGCGCCTCGTCGATGGTGACGGCGACGCCGTCCTTGATCTTGACGATGACGGCGATGCCGCCCTTCTTGGCCGCTGCCTCGAGATCCTTCTCGGTGCAGTCGATGACGTCGCTGGGGTCGCCGCAGATCCAGCCGGCACCGTTGATCCGGGTCTCGGTGGAGGTGAAGAACGCGCGCTCGGAGTCTTCGCCCTTCAGGCTGTACTTGCCCGGGGCCATGTACCCGAGCTTCCCGGTGAAGAGGTCGGAGGTGTCCCCGCCGCCGGCACGGTCCTCGACGACGCTGACGGCCACACCGTTCTTGAGCTCGACCGACGCCGCGAATCCCTTCTTGGCCGCGGCTTCGAGCTGCTCCTCGGTGCAGGGCGTGGCGGCCTGTCCGTTCGCGTCCCCGCAGATCGTGCCCGCGCCCTGGATCTCGGTGCTCTCGGAGACGAAGAACGCCTGCCCAAAGTCGTCCTTGCCCGTGATCATGTACTTCCCGGGCGCCATGTAGGAGACCTCTCCGGCTCGTTCGCCGGTCACTCCCTTGCTGCCGGTCTCGCTGCCCGAGCCGTCGCTCGACCGGGTCCCGACGGCATCGGTGCCCTTCTCCCCGTCGCCGGACTTCCCCGTGCCGGCCGAGTTCGAAGCCGGGGTCCCGCTCGACTTGCTGTCACTGTCCGTGCTCTCCCCCTGGCAGGCCGTCAGCAGCACGGTCGTGGCCATCAGAGCGGCGGCGGTGAGAACGGTCTTGCGGTGGTAGCTGCGAAGCATGTCAGGAATCCCTCTCCTGGTGGTGATGATGCGGTCGGTTGGTCATTCCGACCGAGCTGGTCACTCGGTTGATCACCAGCCTGACCGGCATGACGATCACTGAAAAGTGCGGTTACGGAACCAGGACACTCCTGGCGAGACCGTGGGACACGAGGGTGCGAAAGGGTCACTGTCTCCTCGGCCCGTTCACATTTCTCACGTGACCTTGGACGTGACGGGCCCTCAGGGCCAGGCGGGTCACCCGGCCGCGAACGGCGGCGCTCGTTCTCCCCTTCGCCCGCGGTTCGAGCCCGGGAACCCGCTCGCGGCGGAACGCGTCACGGTGACGCGCCCCGGCCCTCACCGGTCACGGAAGGTGACGATCCGGCCGTCGTCCGGCTGCTCCCGCCGACGATCGCCCGGCGACGGACTCCGACGCCTGTCCCGAGACGGAGTGGTCGGCGGGAGCAGCCGGACGACGGGGGACGCCGATGACCTGACGGGTGCTCGGCGTGCCCGCCGGGGGAGCGCCGGGCACTCGCAGACGTGAGCACACGGGCCGGAGCGCGGGGCACGGACCGGCGTTCACCGTCCATGACCCCGCGTCAGCCGATGCCGCGCCCCGGCGGAGCGGGGGCGCGGCATCGGCTGACGCCCGATGTGTCCACACCTCCGGCGCGCCCCCTCGTGGTGCTCGGCGCACGAGCCCGTCGAAGCCGACCGGTCCGGTCAGTGCGTGGGGGTGCGTGAGCCGGGACGGACCAGACCCACGATGGCGGTGATCACCAGCGCCACGGCGGCGAGGCCGGAGAGCAGCGGCAGCACGGCCATCTCGTCCGTCAACTGATACGCCGAGCTGATGGCGAGGAGAACACCGGCCACCAGGTAGAGGGCACTCACGCCCCGGCTCGACGGGATCATCTGCCATGTGCGGTTGCCCATGTCGTCCTCCAACTAGACCTGACGGTAACGCCGTTCACGTGCCCGAAGATCCAGAAGTCATTCCCGCCGACGGCCGCTCCCTGGAACCGTTCACCGGGTGGTCCGCCAGGGCCGCACAGAGTCACGAAAGTACCTCGGCGGTGACGGGGCCGCCGATCGGCGTGCGGCGTGACCGGTGCTGTCTCCGCGCCTGCGGAACGGCCGGGGACAGCCCCGGCGCGGAGGGTCCGGAGCCCGTCCAGTCGCCCGCTGCCACCGCGACCGGCCACAGGCCCGGAACGGGCCCCACCAAGGAACGGGCCGACCCGCGGCGGCTCGCGTGCCCGCTGCGCGGGCGGCGTCCATACCGGCACGCATGCCGGACCCGTAGGCCCCGCCGACCGCCGGACCGGTTTCGCCCCGACGGCCGCCGCCCGGCGCGACCTGCCACGAGCGCCCCGGTCCGGGTGAGCCTGGCCGGTTGCTCGTCCGGGGCGGGCTGTTCGTCAGAGGGCGGACGCTCCCTCCTGCGCCGGCCTCCAGGCGTCCGCGCACAGGGACTCGGACACGGCGGACGCGTACCGGGCGGCGGACAGCCAGTGGGCGGCGAAGCCGTCGGTGTCGGCGGGGAGCAGCCGGCCGAAGGCGTCGCGTTCCCGTCGGGCCGCCGAGGCGCCCAGGGCGACGAGAAGGCCGGCTGCCGTGGGGAGGCCCGCCCGGCGCAGACGGCGGGCCTCTGCGGAGACGTCACCGAGCATGCCGAGCGCGGCGCGGCCCGCCGGGACCGTCTGTTCGACGCGCCGCTCCAGGAGGTGCAGGGGGGAGTGCGCGCCGGAGTGGTCGTGTTCGAGCGGTGCGGGGTGCTCACGGCCGTCCGGGACGGGAAGGTCCGCGCGGCGCAGACGGTCGAAGCCCAGGTCGACCGTGCCCTCTCCGGTGGGGTGGGAACAGGCGAGCAGGGTGACCCTGGGGTCCGGTGCGGGGACCAGGCGGCCGATGATCCTCAGCCGTGTCCCCGGTGCCGTGGCCAGCAGCATCAGATTGTCCCGGTGGGCCAGCGCGGGGTCGTCGTCGGCCACCGTGAGCCGGACCTGGACACCGCCGTCGCACCGGGCCAGCAGACAGGTGCCGCCTTGATCCCGCACGGCGCCGCGGAGTTCGACGTCCAGGAAGAGCAGATCGCTGCCCCCGCCCTCCGGGTCCGCGTACCGGGACGTGGACCGCAGCGCTCGCGCGGCCTGCTCGGACGGCGGTGTCTCCCACAGGGCGGCGAGCGGCGGATCCGTCCACGCCGCCCCGCGCGCGGTGACGGCCTTGACCGTCTTCCCGGCGCCCAGCCTGCCGTCCGCCGAGACCGTCGCCCCCGAGACCGCCAGCCCGGCCCGGCCCAGTTCCCGGTGGGTGAGCGCGCTCTCCCCGAGGCGCACGGCGCGATCGGCCACGCCCAGGGCGCGTCCGACACCGCCGGGTGCCACGTCGCCGACCGTGCAGAGCCGTCCGCCGGGGCCGACGACCCAGGTCCGGGCGCCGCCGTGACCCGAGTCGGTGACCACGGGCTCGGTGAACAGACCGTACAGGCGCAGCGAGCCGTCCGGGCTGTACGGGCGGCGTGCCCGGCCCCTGACGGCGGCCAGCTCCGCACCGGACGCGGTCCCCACCCGGTGCGCGGTCCCCAGGACCTCGGCCAGAGCGGTGATGAGATCGGCGGTGCGGTAGGACGGATCCCCGGCGCGGGCCGCGCGCAGCAGCGTGACGACGGAGACCGCGGCGCCCGCGGCGCGCGGCAGCTGCTGGAGCCGGGCGGTGTGCGCGGCGCGGAGGAGCGCCGCCTGGGCGACGGCACCGGCGCCGCCGACTCCGGCCTCCAGCACGGCGGCCGCCGCCGACCACACGGAGCCGGCCGCCGCACGCTGGGCCGGAGTCGCCACTTCGGCCGCCGCGTCGGCGTCGGCGTCGGCGCCGTCGGCGCCGGCGTCCTCGGACGGCGCCACGGGTGCGGCCGGGTCCGGCTGTTCCGCCTGTTCCGCCGCCTCGGGAACCGGGTCCGCCGCGGGGGCGGCGCAGGCGGCGGCCGCGCGATGGACACAGGCCGGGGCGAGGAGGCACCCGCAGGTGATGCCGTCCGGCGTCGCCACCACGCCGCCCGGGGCGTGCAGGCGCAGAGCGGTCTCCTCGTCGACCGCGAGCGTCACCGTGTCCCCGTCGCGGTGCGCCGGGCGGGCGCCGAGCTTGGTGACGGCGGCGTCCAGCCGCTTGCGCAGCCGGGGCGAGAGTTCCTCCACCAGGACGGCCGTGACCTCCGGCGCGACAGGTGGCAGCGGGACAGCGGTCATGCGGTCTTCTCCCCGATCCAGCGGGCCAGTTCGAGCGGACTGAGTGCCGCCACGGGCATCCCGGCGGCCACGAGTTGACCGGCGACGCCCGTCGAGTAGCGGGGCCGGCCCGCGTCGTCGAGACTCGCGCACCCGAGGACGTGCGCTCCGGTGCCCACCAGAGCCCGCACCTCGGCCAGCAGCCCGCCGAGCGGAGCGCCCTCCTCGAAGTCGCTGATGACGACGACGAGGGTCCGCGTGGGCACCGTGATCAGGCTGCGCGCGTGCCGGAGCCCCCCGGCGATGTGTGTGCCGCCGCCCACGCTGACCTCCAGCAGGAGGGAGAGGGGATCGTGCACGTGCCCGGTGAGGTCGACGACCTCCGTGGAGAAGGCGAGGAAGTGGGTGCTCAGGGTCGGCACCCCGGCCAGCACGGAGGCGGTGAGCGCGGACCAGATCGTGGACGCCTCCATCGATCCGGAGACGTCGGTGACCAGGACGAGGCGCCAGTCCGCCGACCGACGGGCACGGCTGCGGAACACCGGCCTCTCGGGAATCACCCGGACCGTCCCGTCCTCCGCCCTGCGGGCCGTGGCCAGATTGGCGCGCAGCGTGCGGGGCAGGTCCAGCCGGCCGCCCGGCCGGCGGGTCGGCCGGGCCAGCATCGTGCCGGTGAGGGCGGGCCGCAGCCGGGTGGCGAGCTGTCGGGTCAGTTCGTCGACCAGACGGCGCACCAGGGGCCTGAGCGCCGCCAGACGTGCCTCGGGAAGGCCGCCCGCGTAGCGCAGGACCGTACGGAGCAGCTCCACGGAGGGAGTGGCGGCCGCAGGGTCGATCTCGGCGAGGACGTCCTGCCGGCCGGTCGCGGCGGCGGTGGCGAGGACCTCCTCGCGGATGCCGGGGCCGAACAGCGCGGCCAGTTCCTCCGACCACTCCCGCACGCCGGGGAACGACGCCTCGCGGCCACCTCCTCGGCCGGGCAGGCCGGCCCGGGATCCCTCGCCGCGGCCCTGCCCGTACAGCTCGTCCAGTGCGGTCGCCAGCCGGGACGCGCCGGACGGCAGCCGGTCGGGGCGGCGGCCCAGGACCAGCCGCCACCGGTCGGCGGGCGCGAGGGTCCGTGCCGGGGCTGCTCCGGGAAGACCGGCCTGCGCCGGTTCGGGCACGGCGCAGGTGCCCGTCCAGGCGTGTGCGGTCGAGAGGGCGGCCGGCGGGGGAGCGGCGAGCGGGTCCGTCCGCGGTGGGAACCGGTCGTCGTGCGCGGGAGGCGGCACGGGCAGGCCGAGCCCGGTGAGCAGGGCGCGGGCCGCGAGATCGGCGGCCGTCCGGGCTGCCAGGTCTGAGGGGTCGTCGGCGTCGAGGCTCTCCACCCGCTCGCCGAGCCGCTCCTCGACGGTGTCCAGCAACCGGTCACGGGCGGCCGGGCTCAGGGTGTCGAAGCCGCCGCGCAGAGCCGGAAGCCGCGCGAGGAACGCGGAGTCCTCCAGCTCCACGACACGGCGGAGCAGCGGATCCAGGGTGTCCGCTCCGACCGTCAGGAGCGGGCCCGCCGCCGTCAGGAGGCCGGTGAGGCGGGCGGTGAGCGCCGTGCGGGTGGCGGAGTCGACCGCACCGTCCACCCAGGAGGCGACGCGGACCCCGAGGGCCGCGGCCTCCTCGTGGCCGGTGAGCACGCGTACGGCTCCGGCGGCCGCGGAGATCAGCGGGGTGCCGTCGGCGGTCAGCCGGACCAGTGCGTCGGTGAGGCGGATGCCGCCCACCCGGTCCGCGCGCTGGGCCAGTTCGAGGAGAGCGCGGGCGTCCCCGGGATCCTCGGATCCGGTCAGGCCGTCGACCTGGCGAACCGCTGCCGAGGTGAGGAGCTCCGCGGCCTCCGCGACACGGCCGGCCCGCGCGAGGCCGGCGGCCGGGACGGGGCTGTCCGGGTCCTCGTCGGCCCCGGAGGACGGCGGAGCGCCGGGCGCCGCCAGGGCCGGCAGGTGGCCGGCCCGGATCCGGTCCAGCAGGTCGAGCCCGGCGAGGATCTCCGGGAGGGTGCCGCTGGAGGGGAGCACGGCCGCGAGGTCCGCGAGACGTTCGTCGGCCAGGGCGGGGAGGCCGCACTCGGCGGCCTCCGTGAGGCCCCGGACGACCTGGGCCGCCGTGGGACCGCCCTGCGCGCGCTCGGCCGCGCACCGCTGCCGCAGCACCCCTTCGGCCGCCTGCGCGGGGGTCACGCCCCGCGCCCCGGCCGCGCTGAGCATCGCGGCCGTCGCGGGCGTCCACCGCACCTGCCACCGGGTCGTCAGCCCCTCCGTGCCCGCGGCACCGGTCACCTGCTGTTCCTGCGCGTAGGGGATCCCGCACACCGTGAGCCTGCGCAGCAGCAGCTCACGCCGCCCGTCGAGGGCGGAGCGGGCCGGGTCGAGCCGCAGATCACGAGGATCCTTCTCGTCGGCCTCCCCGGGGCCGGGCAACGACAGCGCCGCGGTCTCGGCCTCCACGGCCGGGCCCAGGCCACTGCGCGGAGCGCCGGGTGCGGGCCGTCCGGTGCGCGTCCCGACGAGGACGTGTTCGAGAGCCCGGGCCACGGCGCGGCCGGTCCCGTAGGTCTCGCCGCGCCCGAGCACCGTCTGCACGGCCTCCAGGAACTCGCCGCGACCGGGGGCGGGCAGCCCGCGCAGGCGTGAGAGGTCCCCGGCGACCCGCACGACCTCCCGGCCGTCCGCCGGGCCGTAGGGGTGGCCCTGTTCGCGCAGCGCCGCGCAGACACGGACCGCGGTACGGATCAGCGCCTCGTGCAGCGCGTGCGGCGACCCGGCGGCCTCCAGAACGGTCTGCTGCCACTCCGGGTCCCGGATGCCCGCCGGATATCCGGACCGCGAGTCGAGCAGCGGATAGGTGTAGGGGATCAGGGAGACCGTGCACCCCTCCGCCGCGCCCCCCACGGTGCTGTCCGCTTCCTGCCGCCGCGGGACGGCCGACGCGCCCGGCTCCCGCGCGGCCGGCGTCTCCCCGGCACCGGGGACGGGCGGCAGCAGCGCCGGGGCGTGGAAGGCTCCCACCACCACGGCGGGCCGCCGCCCGCCCGCCAGTGCCTCGGCGATGTGCCCGCGCATGCAGTCCTCGCGCACCAGGTCCCGGGCGTCCACGCCGTCCCCCGCCTCGGCTTCGCGGCGCAGCGCCCACCCGGTGAGGAGGGCGGCACGGCGCAGGGCCTCGGGCGTCGAACCGGGGGCCGGGGCCTCCACCAGCCGGTCCCACAGGTCGTCGCCGTCCCGGCCGGTCAGCCGGGCGCGGAGCGCGGCGGACAGTCCGCGTCCCGGCCCCCGCGCGGATTCCGTCCCCGCGTCCGGGAGGGACACGGGGACGGGAGCGTCCGGCGCGCCCCGCGCCCAGGACCGGTCGGCGAGCGGCAGATCGCACGCCACGGCGGGGACCCCGTTGCGCGCCGCCCACCGCAGGGCGACCAGCTCGGGCGAGAAATCAGCGAACGGGTAGAAGGCGGGACCGCGTTCGCCGGCCGCCCCGGTACCGTCGGCGGGCACGGCCGCCAGCGCCACCGGGGCCTCGGTCTCCTCGTGCGCGAGCCAGCCCAGCCACGGCTGGAACTCGGCGGGCAGCTCGACGAGGAGGACGTCGGGGGTCGCCTCGTCCAGGAGCACCGGCAGGGCCGCCGCGAGCGAGGGCGCGTGGTGGCGCACCCCGATCAGGAACGGCAGTCCGGGGCCGGCCGCCGCGAGGGCCGCCACCGCGGCCTGCGGAGTCGTGGGTCCGTCCGCCGCCGGGCCCCGCGCCGCACCGGCGGACGGTGCGTCAGCGGTGGCCGGGGCCCCGGCTGTGTCCTGCGTGCCCGGAGCGGCGCCCCGTGTGTCCGGGCCGGTCGACTGGCTCATCCGTCAGCTCTCCAGCACCGAGCGAAGCTCCCACAGGGCACGCCAGGTGGCGGACCCCTGCTCCGCACGCCGGCGGACCGGCCCGTCCCAGTACCCCAGCAGCCGCGCCGCGTCGGCGGGATCGTCCTTGCGCACGACACCGAGCAGATGACCGGGCAGCAGGGACAGCACGTCCCGGTCGCCGGGGAAGTAGGCGGTGGCCAGGCCCAGGGCCCCCGCCACCGAGACCGCCTCCGCCGTGCTCATCACCGTGGAGGGGCGCTCGACCTCCCAGCCCTCCGCGGAACGGCCGTCGCGCAGGTCCCGGAAGGCGGTGACGAGGGCCTCGAGGACCGCGTCGTCCACCTGGTAGGCGGCCCCCGCCCGCTCGACGGCGGCCCGCGACTGGTGCCGCACGAGCGCGGTCTCGGCGTCCACGTCCCCGATCGGGCCCACCGTCTCGAAGTTGAAGCGCCGCTTCAGCGCCGCCGACATCTCCGAGACCCCCTTGTCCCGCAGGTTGGCGGTGGCGATGAGCGTGAAGCCGGGAGCCGCGTGCACCTGCGCGCCCTCAGCTCCCGCGAGCTCGGGCACCGCGATCCGGCGTTCGGACAGCAGCGACACGAGCGCGTCCTGGACCTCCGGCAGACAGCGGGTGACCTCCTCGACACGGGCCACGGCACCCCGCTTCATGGCCGCCAGCACCGGCGAGGGCACCAGGGCCTGCTCGGTCGGCCCCTGGGCCAGCAGCAACGCGTAGTTCCAGCCGTACTTGAGCTGGTCCTCCGTGGTGCCCGCGGTGCCCTGCACGGTCAGCGCGCTGGTCCCGCAGACGGCCGCCGACAGCAGCTCGGACAGCATCGACTTGGCGGTGCCGGGTTCGCCCACCAGCAGGAGTCCGCGCTCCCCGGCGAGCGTGACCACGCAGCGCTCGACCAGGGCCCGCTCGCCGACGAACTTCTCCTCGATCACCAGGCGGCGCGGCACCCCGGCCCCGGGCCGCGCGGATGCCGGCAGGCCGAGCGCCTCGCCCGCGCTGCCCATCACGAAGGTGACGACGGCGCGCGGGGTGAGCAGCCAGCCGGGCGGGCGCGGCCCCGAATCGTGGGCGGCCAGGAAGGCCAGCTCGGTGCCGTACCGGTCCTCCGGCGGGACGACCTGGCGGTTCGTCCCGCCGGAGTCACCGGTGGCAGGTGTCGCCCGGTCCGGGCCCACGCCGTCTCCGGCGTTCTCGGTGGTGGTGGTGTCGCTCGTCATCGGCGGCGGCCCTTCCGGGGTGCACGGGTGTCCAGTTCTTCGAAGGCGGGGGCGTCGCCGCCCCGGGCCCGGGCCCAGGCCGTGGCGAACAGCTCCGGCACGGGTGTCTCCGGCAGGGTCCGGGTGGACCCCGCCACCGGGTACAGCCCTTCCTTCCAGGTCTCCAGGGGGAGTCCCGGCGCGCCGCGTTCGAGCCAGCCGCACGGAAGGAACAGGGTGCGCCCGGCGCGGGAGCGCTTGGCCTCCACCACGAGATCGGTGGCGGCGAGCTCGGCCCGGGCCTTCTTGGTCCGCGCGGGCTTCCAGGCGTTCCACCGGGCGCAGTTGCGGTCCGTCGGGTCGGGCAGGGCGAGCAGCATGAGGTACAGGGCGGCGGCGTCCGCACTCAGCCCGAGGGCCGCGGCGGCCTCGGCCACCAGCTCCGGCACCACGCGCTGCGGATCCTGCGCGGGGCGGTGCGGGGTGCCGTCGGGCGCGCCGGCCGACACCAGGGCGTCGATCTCCTCGCCCAGCAGCGCGCGCAGGGCGCGGAGCTCATTCGCCCGGTGCCGCGCGACGGTGCCTTCGAGCAGGCCGAACGCCGGATCCTCGGGACCCTCCAGACCGGCCGGGCGGATCAGGATCTTCTCGTGGGTGCCGTGGCCGGGACCCAGAAGCAGCGCCGATCCAACCCGGACGAGGCCGTCCGGTCCCGCGCCGCCGGACTCGGGGAGCTGGTGGGCGGACCGGACCACCGGGCCGACCGGGTCGCCCGTCTCGGTCCAGTCCAGCCCGATGTCCAGCACCAGACCCGGATCGGCCAGGACGCCGCGCAGGGCGGCGAGCCCCACCGGCAGGTGCGCCCGCAGGGGGTGCCCGTACGGCAGCGTGTAGGCGAGAGCCCGCAGCGCGGTCACGGCGGAGGAGAACGCGCCGTGCGCGTGCACCCGGTGCAGACCGGGACGGGCCGTACCGTCCTCGACGGGCTTCCCCCGGCCCAGCCAGGTCCGGGAGCCGGAGTTGAGCACCAGGTCGACGGCGTCGGGGCCGGTGCCCGACAGGTCGAGGTCCAGCTCCTCGGGGACGCGGACGAGGGAGGCCAGGCGTGCCTGCCAGACATCGGCGGCCGCCCGGACGTCGGGCCCCGTGGACCACAGCTCGGCCGGGTCGTCCGGCAGCAGCGCCTGGAGCAGGGCGTGGCGGTCCGCGGCCGGCAGGGTGCCCAGCCTGGCCATGGCCGCCTCGAAGACACGGGTCTTCACCCCGAGCAGCCCCAGTGCCCCGGCCCCCGGCTCGTCGACGGCGGCCGAGACCAGGGCCACCGCCTGGAGGGCACCTATCCCGGTGGCCGCGTGGAAGGCCTCCGCGGCCTCGGGACGCCAGGGAGCCGGGCCCTGCTCCCGCACCAGGGCGGTGAGCCGGGTGAGCACGGCGGGCGTGACGCCCTGCCGGTGGACGTGCTCGCGGTCCAGGGCGAAGCCCGGGACGGGGCCGAACACGCCGGTCGGATCGTGGTCCAGGGCCAGCCAGCGGGCCGCGTCGGTCCGGGAGTTGCGGCCGCGGTCGGCGAGGACCACGACGGTCCGGGCACCCTTGCGCAGCACCTGCCCGAGCCGGTGCACGGCCTCCTGGCGCCCCTGTCCGGGTGTCCCGGCGTACGGCTCGACAAGCTCCACCTGCCGGACCGTCCCCGCCGGGTCCGCCAGCGGGCCCTCGGCCAGGGCGTCGAGCAGGAGTACGAGACCCGCGCGGTGCTCCGGCGAGGTGGCGGCCGAGGCGGCCCGGTACGCCAGCTCGGGCAGCATGTCGAGCAGGGACGTCCAGTCGGCGGACTGACCGGGGACGACGTACTCGTCCCGCTGCCAGCCGTCCACGGCGGCGAACGGGGCTCCGGACGGCACGGGCGGTCCGAAGGCCGGCCTGCCCGCGAGGACGTGATGGACGGCCAGGATCTGCCGGATCGTCGTCCACCGGTTCCCCCCTCCCCACCAGCCGTTGCGCATCCGCTCGGACCCCCAGGCGGTCGCCCGCAGCAGGGTCGCGTCGTCGCCGTGCTCGGGCGAGTGGTCGCAGAACATGTCCCGGTTGCGTGCGTCGTCGCGCGGGGCGGCGGGCCGGGGCGGCTCCAGGTAGACGGCCGCCGCGACGGCCCTGTCCACGGCGTCGCGGACGACCGCGGTGACGCCCGTGAGGAGCCGCGCGTCGGACACCTCCGGCAGGACCCGGGCGACGGCCTCCGCGCACAGCTCGGGCGCGGAGGGCCCGGAGTAGTCCTCCACGGCCCGGACGGCCTCCAGATGCCGGGTGACCGCGCCGGCGACCGCCTCGAACAGCTCCTGCGCACGGGAGTCCGGCAGGTTCCGCAGAGTGGTGGAGGCCCGCTCGTCCCTGGGACGCAGCGCGTGCCAGTAAGCGACCGGAGGGAGATAGGGGGTGCCCGCGGCGTGCGTGCCGCCCGAGGAGGCGGGGATCACGGACCACAGACCGGTGCCGGTGCTCGCGGTGTCCGCCGGGTGGGCCTGGACGGTCCGCCCGGCGAGGACCATGACGGGGCGTGAACCGCCGGGAAGGGCGAGAGCGCCGAGCGGCACCGCGGAGCCGCCGGCCGGCGGCTCCGCCACGGTCACCGTACGGCCGTCGGGGCTGCCGGCGACGATCCGGTGCCCGCCCGCGGGAGCGGCCGCGCCCGCTTCGGTGACCGTGCGCCGGACCCAGCGGCCGAGCACCGTCCCGTCCGTGCCGAACGGCGTCCGCTCCAGACCGGGCTGGAGCGGCAGCACCTGGCAGTGCTCGGCGAGCAGCCGGGTCCCGTCCTGCACCCCGGACCGGAGGAACGCGGGGAGGGAGGCGCGGCCGTGCGTCCCGCTCGCCGGGTCGTACTCCAGCCAGACCCGCCGCGTGCCCTGGTGGCCGTCCCGCCAGTGACCGGTGCCGTCGGAGAGGACGGAGCGCTGCGGCGGGAGGGAGGTGTCTCCCGCGTGCAGGGCCTTCCCACCGGTGGCGCGGCCCCCGCCGGGCAACGGCAGGCAGACGTCGTCGGAGGGGCCGGAGGCGCCCCAGCGGGGGAGCTGCTCGCCGCCCACGGTGAACACCTCGGCGGGGCGGTGCGACCAGTAGCCGCGCTGCTTGCCGTCCTCCCACCAGATGACGAGCAACTCGCCGTCGGTCCAACGGAAGGCGAGCTGCCGCCAGGGGTCGGTGCTCGTGGGCAGCCGCAGCGGGTGGCGCAGCAGGACGCCCTCCGGGCCGACGACGACGGCACGCTCACGGGTGTTCAGGATCAGCGCGGGCCAGGCGCCGGTGACGCCGACCCCCTCCGAACGGCCCCGTTGCCGAGTGACCGCGGCCGCCTCCGCGGCCAGTTCCGCGTAGGCCTCGTCGAGCGCGGGCCACCCCAGCTCGTCCAGGACGCCGGTGCGCAGGGTCGAGGCGAGCAGCGGCACCACGTCGTGCTCCTCCAGGAGCCGCACCGCCTCCGGGGCGACCTGGGCGACCACGGAGCGGTACCCCGAGAGCTTGTTGAGGGCGACGCGCAGCCCGGGAAGACCCCGCGCGGCCGTGTACTCCTCGGCACAGGCGGTCAGCCACTCCCGCAGGACCACGGACAGCACCGGATGCGCCGCCAGCTTCGCCATGTCCGCGTTGTCCAGCCGCTGACCGCGTGGGCCGCCGAGGCTGCCGAGGGTCCGGCCCAGCAGCGCGCGGAAGACCGGACGGGCCGCGACGGCGGTGAGGTCCCGCGCCCCGGGCTCGGTGTCGGCGAGCCAGGCGCCGAGCGGCAGCCGGGGAGCCCAGGCGGGGCCCTCCTCCTGGTCGTCCGGTTCCGCGACGGGGATGCCGGAGGCCAGGCAGAGGTCGAGCAGGTCCACGTCGGCGGCGGGATGCCAGCGGCCCTGGAAGAGCTCGACGGGACGCCCGTCGGCGCGCAGCCGGTCCGTCATCCGGGCGACCAGGCCGAGGGTCTGCGGGCTGCGTCCGGAGGTCCCCCGGCTGCGCCGCCGGTACGCCTCCCAGCGGGCGATCCAGTCCGCGGCGGAGACCGACGGGTCATCGGGACCGGACGCGTCCGGGAGGGCGGTCAGCAGGTCCTCGGCGCCGCACTCGGCCAGCAGCCCGAGCCAGCCGTGCTCGCTGTCGCCGTCCCGGGCGTTCTCGCTGAAGGTCTCCGGGAAGAAGCCGAGGAGCCGGGCGCGCACGGACGTCTCCTGCCGGGCGAGTGCCACGAGCGCGCCGCGGTAGGCCGTCCAGAACGAGGCAGGGGCGCGGACGATGCCGGGGGAGCCGATCAGATCCGCCACCAGGGCGCGTTCGGCGGACTCACGGTCCAGCCCCGCGGCCTTGACCAGCGCGCGCACGTCCTGCGGCAGCGCCGCGTACGGGGGCATGCCGGCGGCGCAGCGCTCGACCAGCAGACGGCGGTACTGCGCCCACGCGTCCTCCGGGGCGAGCCGGGACACCAGGTCGCGGACGTACTGCCGCAGCGCCTTGACGGTCAGGGCGCCGGCGAAGGCGAACTCCAGGAAGACGGACCGCTGCCGGTCCTCGTCCACGACCAGCCCGTGCACCCGCTCGGCCTCCCGGGCCTTGCCGAAGAAGGACGCGGCGTAGCTGGTGTTCTCCGCCTGGAGGAAGAGGCGTGCGACCTGTTCGTAGTAGGTGGGGAGGAAGTGGGGCACGGCCCGGCCGAGCCGGGTGCCGAGGGCGTCGAAGCCCTCCTTGGCCGCTCCGGCGCGGCTCCTGGCCTGCCGGCCCAGCCGCTCGATGTCCTTGACCAGGGCCAGGGCGTGGTGCCCGTTGGCCGGGTCGTTGACCAGCGCCCAGGCCGGGAAGCCCAGGGTCTCACGGCGCACCTGCCCCACCACCGGGGTGTCGTCGGCGCGGGCCAGCCCGAGGAACTCCAGGGCCAGGTCCTCCGCCTCGCCGAGCGTGCCGGGAACCAGCCGGACCACGGGGCGGTCGCCGAGGGCGGTGTGCGTGTAGGTGCGGGCGGTCAGCGCGTCCGCGTCCTCCCGGTCGGTGGTCCCCGCGGGCAGGACGGCGCCCGCGTCCAGCAGGGCCGCCGCCCGGACGTCCGCCGCGGGGGAGCCGTCCTCGCCCCGTGCCCGGCCGGGCACGGACACCGCGCCCGGCGCGGTCGTGTTCACGTCGGTGTGCGTCGTCGTGGTGCTCATGCCGCCTGCTCCTCGTCTTCCACGTCGCGGCCGGCGTAGAGCGCCGCCGCCATGCGCATGCCCTCGGACCAGGTGACCGGTCCGATCTCCGCCGCCGTCAACGCGCGGCCCGCGGGGTCGGTCCAGCCCAGGGGGCCCGTCTCCGTGCCGTACTCGTCGTATCCGTCGTGCTCGCCGATCCAGATGCGGGCCTCGGCGGTCGCACCGTCCTCGACGACCGGGCAGACCGCGTACCCGCCGCGCGACCGGTACCCGAACTGGGTGACGCGGCCGTGCAGGAAACGCAGTTCCTTGAACACCCCGCCGGCGTAGGTGTCGACGGAGACGGTGTCCGGGGCGAGGTCGCGCGGTCGGCGCCACACCTCGCGGAACAGCTGCTCCACGCCCTGGCTCACCCCCAGCTCGACCGCGAACTCCCGCAGCTCGTCGAGGTCGTCGAGGAGGACGGGATGAGGCACGCGGACGACGTCCGGCGTGATGCGGACCGTGTCGCCGTCCAGATCGACGAGGCCGAGACCGCGCCCGGGGTCGACGTCCCGCAGGAACCCGGCGACCCCGCCGTCCGCGCCGGTCACCACCACGTCCCGCAGCGCCGCCTGCCACGCGGGATCGGGCCAGACCCGGGCGAGGAGAGCGGTGGGAACGGGCAGCGACCGCACCATCCACTGCTCGACGTCGCTCAGGCACCGGCGTTCGTGCCGCTCCAGCCACTCGGTCAACTGCCGGAGCCCGACGACCGCCGGATCCTCCTTCAGCTTGGCCGGGACGGACTTCAGCCGACGGCCCTTCGCGTTGCGGCACACCACCTTGCCCGCCTCCAGAGCGACCTCGTAGTCGCCCGCAGGTACCCACCCCATGCGCTGTTCTCCCCGTTGTTCCGGACGCCGCCGGTCGGGCGGCACACTGATGAGACCCGTCGACGGCGACGCACCGTGACGAGTGGGAGAGACTCTAGGGGCAGCCACTGACAATGCGTTCGGGGGCCGTCCGCACGGTCGTACGCACCCGCACCGCCGAAGGCCGGAACCGCCCCGCGGCACCCGTGCCGAGCAGGCCGGGCACCCTCCGATCACCGGTCGCCGAGGTCCCGCCGGACGGTCCGCCGGCCGCGCACGAGGGTCCGACTCCCCTCGGCGGAAGCGCGGGTGGGCCGTCTCGTCCCGGGAAGCCGGACCCGGTCCACCGCACCCGTCCGCTCGCTCCCGTCCGTCCGCGACGGACCGGAACGGGCCGCCCCGCACTTTGAACTCGCAGATGACAAAGTATGGACTTCCCCAGCAGAAGCGCCCTAGCGTGGCGGCGCGACCGCACACGGTCGCACATCGCGGATCAGTACAGCCCGTCCGGAGAACCCCCGTTCCTGGAGGACCGATGCATCCACGGCTGTTCACACGTGCCCGAAGACTCCTCACCCCCCTGCTCGTCGGGGGCTTCCTCGCGGGAGGCGTCTGGGCCGGCCCTCCGGCCGCCGCCGCGCCCGACGACATCCCGCCCCAGGAACCCGGTGTCACCCTGCGGGTGTTCGACACCCAGGTGCCGCTGAGCAAGCTGTGCACGCTCAAACTCGGGCAGACACCCAACAGCGACAGGCTGATGCCCACCGTCGACTGGTCCACCACCGACGACTTCGGCGGCTACGCCGACAACTTCGTGGCCGAGGTCTCCGGGTACCTCGTCGTCCCCGCCGACGGCAGCTACACCTTCCGGCTCACCAGCGACGACGGCTCGCGTCTCACCATCGACGACGAGCAGGTCATCGACCACGACGGACTGCACGGTGCGGAGCCGAAGGACGGATCCGTCCAGCTCACCGAGGGATCGCACCCGTTCCGCGTCGACTACTTCGAGCGGACCGGCGATCAGGCGCTGACGCTCGCCTGGAAACCGCCGGGCGCGGGCGACTTCACCGTCGTCCCGAGCGAGGCGCTCAGCACCGACGCCGGGGTCGTCCGGGTCACCGCGCCCGGCCGCAAGGAGTGCGAATCGGGAGCGGACACCCCCGGCGACGGCCTCCCGCTCGCCGGTGTGCGCCCCGACCTCGACCTCACCGACCTGCGCCCCGAGGGCTTCGAGCCGCAGGTCACCGGAATGGACTGGCTGCCCGACGGACGTCTGGCGCTGTCCACGTGGGGCGGCTCCGAGAGCACCACCGGAGAGGTCTACCTCCTCGACCACGTCACCGGTGAGACCAGCCGCGACAAGGTGACGGTGGAGAAGGTCGCCGAAGGCCTCCGCGAGCCGATGGGGATCGCCTACGTCGACGGCTCGCTGTACGTCTCGCAGAAACACGAGCTGACGCAACTCGTCCACTCGGAAGGCGACTTCGTCACCGACGAGTACCGCACGGTCGCCACCTGGCCGTACGGCGGGAACTTCCACGAGTTCGCCTTCGGGCTCCTCTACCGCGACGGACACTTCTACGTGAACCTGTCGGTGGCCATCGACTACGGCGGCGCCACCACCACCCCGCAGCCCGCCGAGGGCCGCGGCACCACGTACAAGGTCAGCAGGAAGACGGGCAGGATCCAGGCGGTCGCGGGTGGTCTGCGGACCCCGAACGGCATCGGCTGGGGCCCCGGGGGCTCCCTCTTCACCACCGACAACCAGGGCGGCTGGCTCCCCGCGTCGAAGCTCGTCCAGATCAAGCAGGACCGCTTCTTCAACCACTACACCCAGCCGTCGGGCGCCTTCGACGACCGGACCCCCACCCAGCCGGTGCTCTGGCTCCCGCAGAACGAGATAGCCAACTCCCCCAGCACGCCGCTGTACGTGAAGGATGGCCGGTTCGCCGGGCAGATGCTGTTCGGCGACGTCACCTACGGAGGACTCCAGCGTGCCTACCTGGAGAAGGTGAAGGGGCAGTACCAGGGCGCCGTCTTCCGCTACACCCAGGGGCTCGAGGCCGGGATCAACCGGATCACCACGGGACCCGACGGTGCGATCTACGCGGGCGGGCTCGGCGCCGACGGCAACTGGGGACAGGAAGGCAAGCTGAAGTTCGGCCTGCAGAAACTCACGCCGAACGGCGGCAACACCTTCGACATCAAGGAGATGCGCGCCGTCCCCGGCGGCTTCGACCTCGAATACACCCAGCCGCTGTCGCAGGCCACCGCCGAGGAACTGGCCTCGCACTACCAGGCGGAGCAGTGGCGCTACACCCCCACCGCGGACTACGGCGGTCCGAAGATCGCCGAGGAGAGCCTCGCCGTGAACACCGCGACGCTCTCCGACGACAGCCGCACCGTGCGGCTGCGTCTCGACGGGCTCAAGCCCGACCGCGTCGTCCACCTGCGCTCACCGCGCCCCTTCTCCTCCGACTCCGGTGAGACCCTCTGGAGCACGGAGGCCTGGTACACACTCAACGCGCTGCCCGGGAAGCAGCCCCCGCCGGCCACCCTGTACGAGGCGGAGGAGGCGCGGCTCACCGGCACGACCGGGATCCACACCGACCACCCCGGCTACTCCGGCAGCGGTTTCGTGGACCGGTACCACACGGAGAACCGCGGCGCCACGACCTTCGACGTCACCGTGCCCTCGGCCGGCGACTACGACGTGAGCCTGCGCTACTCCAACGGGCCCGACCCCTTCCAGGGAACCAAGTCCCTCTCCCTCCACGTCAACGGGAAGAAGCTCGGCCCGACACCACTCGCCTCGACCGGCACCTGGGACGCCTGGTCGACCCGCACCGAACGGGTCCGGCTGGACGCCGGGCGCAACACCGTCTCCTACCGCTTCGATCCCGGAGACACCGGGCACGTCAACCTCGACCTGATCACCGTGCGCCCCCACGGTGCGCCCGTCGCCCTCTTCGACGGCACCGCCGCCTCCCAGGACCAGTGGCAGCACACGGACGGACGGCGGGTCGAGTGGCCGCTCGCCGCCGAGCGGTCCATGGAGGTGTGCTGCGGCGACATCCGCACCAAGGACGCCTACCAGGACTTCAGACTGCACGCGGAGTTCCGCGTGCCGCTGCTCCCGGACGACGTGACGGGCCAGGACCGCGGCAACAGCGGCATCTACCTCCAGGACCGCTACGAACTCCAGATCCTCGACTCGTTCGGTGACACCACCCTCGACACGAACGAGGCCGGGGCGGTCTACGAGAAGAAGGCGCCGGACGCCAACGCGGCGACGGCTCCGGAGACCTGGCAGACCTACGACGTCACCTTCCGGGCCGCGCGCTTCGACGACAGCGGCCGGAAGACCGCCGACGCGCGCGTCACCGTGGTGTGGAACGGCCGCACGGTGCACGACGACGTGGCGATCGACGGACCGACCGGTGGAGGTGCGCCGGAGGGTCCGTCGGCCGGAGCGATCCGCCTCCAGGACCACGGGAACAGCGTGCGGTTCCGCGACATCCGTATCGAGCCGCTGGACTGAGCGGCGCGCCCGCCGCCGAGCCGGGGCGCCCACCGTGCGTGGGTGCCCCGGCTCATCCGTCCGGAGCGGACCGGCCGTGCTCCCTGACCGACTTCTCGACGATCTGCGCACAGGTGGTGAACACCTCGATCTGGGCGGGGGTCAGGTCGCGCACGGAGATCTCCTCCAGCGCGCGCCACATGCCGGCGATGGGTTCCCGCAGCGCGCGGCCGGCATCGGTGAGGTGCACCACCATGGCCCGCCGGTCGTGGGGGGCGGGCTCCCGGGTGAGCAGTCCGGCCTCCTGCATGCGCCGCAGCGATTTGGAGACCGTGGAGTGGTCGAGACCGACGCGTTCCAGCAGTTCCGCCTGCGTCTGGCCGTCGCGGTCGAAGAGCTGCATGAGGAGCAGCTCCTGTCCCGGGTGCAGGTTCAGCGCGCGCAGCATGGCGGCGGCGTGGCCGCGGTGAGCGCGGGCGAGCTGGAAGACGGCGTAACTCAGTCGTCCGTCGCGCGCCGTGTGCGGCGGTTCCGTCGCGAGGGGTTCGGGCATGGCTGCTTCCTCATCACGTGAGTGGGGCTGACCGTTCAGTTGACGGTGAGGACGACCTTGCCACGGTTGTGGCCGGCATCGCTGGCCCGCTGGGCCAGGGCCGCCTCCGCCAGCGGGTAGGTGGCGCTGAGCGTGGTCACCAGAAGCCCGTCGGCGGCCTGCCGGGCCAGCTCGGCCAGCCGCGCGGCGGAGCGGCGCTGGGGCCCCTCGGCGAAGACGATGCCGAGTTCGGCGGCACGGAAGTCGGCCGTGGTGACGATCCGCTCGGTGCCGCCGCGCAGGACGATGGAGTCCTCCAGCGCACCCTTGCCCGCGGCGTCGAAGACCGCGTCGATCCCTTCGGGGGCGAGCGCGCGGACCCGCTCGACCAGGTTCTCCCCGTAGACCAGGGCGGTCGCGCCGAGCGAGGTGACGTACTCCTGGTTGGCCGGTCCCGCGGTGCCGATGACACGGGCGCCGCGGGCGACGGCGAGCTGGACGGCGATGGTGCCCAGCGCGCCGGACGCACCGTGGATCAGCAGCGTGTCGCCCGAGGTGACGTCGAGCAGGTCCAGCACGCGTTCGGCGCCGTCGCTCGCCACGGGCAGGGCGGCGGCGTGTGTCCAGGCCAGGCCGGCCGGCTTGGGCGCGAGGACGGTCGCGGGCGCCAGGGCGTACTGCGCGTAGGAGCCGGTGTCGGACCAGCCCAGGACCTCGTCTCCCACCGCCAGGTGGTCGACGCCCTCGCCCAGCGCGTCGACCACACCGGCGATCTCGCCGCCGGGCACGGCCGGCAGCGTGGTGGGGAAGACGGCCTCCATGGCACCGGAGCGGATCTTCCCGTCCACCGGGTTGACGCCGACCGCCCGCACCCGCACGCGGACCTGGCCGGGACCGGGCCGGGGAATGCCGATCTCCGCCTCGTGCAGGACCTCGGTGCCGCCGAACGTGTCGAAAACGATGGCCTTCATGACGGTGTCTCCTTGAGTGGGACGCGGCGCCGCCCACTTTGTGTGGCCAGCCACATAAAAGTAGCACCGAATGTGTGGCTAGCCAAGTAATTCTTTCGCGGGACCCCGGGAGACACGCCCCGGGGCGCCGGGGGACCGGTACGGAGGTGCGGCCGCCCGCGCTCATCCGCCGGCCGCGGCCGCACTCAGGAAGTGGTGAGGTAGGCGCTGACCACGACGTTGCCCTCATAGCGCTGCCGCTTCCGGTCGAAGCCTCCGCCGCAGGTGATGAGACGGATCTCGGGCCGGCCGGTGTCGGCGTACACCTTGTGGTCGGGGAAATCGGCCGCACTGTAGACGTCGATGCTGTCGATGGTGAAGTGCGCCGTCGAGCCGTCGGCCCGCAGCACCCTCACGCTCATGCCGAGCTTCAGGGCGCCGAGATCGTAGAAGACGGCCGGACCGGTGGGGATGTCGACGTGCCCGGCCATGACGGCCGTCCCCCGCGTTCCCGGCGCAGGGCCCCGCGCCCACCAGCCGGCGAGGTCCGGGTCGCCCTCCGGAGGGGACGCCAGACGGCCGCTGTCCTCGATGGCCAGGTCCATGACCGGGGCGTCGACGTCGATCGCCGGGATCCGAACCCGCAGCGGAGGGGACGCCGGCATCGGAGCCGCGGCCACGTGCTCCGCGCCGGCGCCGTACTCGGACGAGAGAGCCGTGCCGGCGTGTTCGGGCTGGGGCGGGCCACCGGGCCCGCCGAGGGACTGGAGGGCGACGAGGACGAGGGCCGCGGCCAGCAGACCCAGCTCCCAGGGAATGCTCCGCCGCTCCTTGTCCTGCGGCTCGCGCGGACCCGCCGCCCAGTCCGGCGCCACGGGCCGGCCGCTGTCCCAGCGATGCACCTCTCGATCCTCCGTTCCTCGCCGTGCCCGCCGGACCGCCGTGTGCCGCCGCGCCCGGCGAACCGGACGGGGGCGGCACACGGGAACGAGACAGGTGTCAGGACCGGCGGCTCTGACGGCGGCGCACCACGAACCCGGCGGCGGCGGCGAGCGCCAGACCGCCCGCGGCGGCGAGACCCGGCGTGCTCGTCCCGGCGTCGCTCGTCGAGCCGGTGCCGGTGTGCATGGCGCCCGAGGGCTTCCTCGACGCGGGCGCGGTCGGCTTCATGGCGGAGTCCCCACAGATCCGCTGCGCCTCGGAGGCGGCGGAATCGGCCTTCTGCCGGAGCTGGTCGACGTTGTCCTGTTCGGCCTTGCCCGGGTGCCCGCCGGCGTCGATCTGCTTCTGGTAGTCGGCGCGGGCGGACTCGTAGGCGGACTCCGCCTCCGTCGCCGCCGCCGTGACGGGGTCGCACCGGGTGTCGGACGCCGAGGCCGACGGACCGGCCAGTACGAGAGCGGCGCCGGCAAGGGCGGTGGCGGTGGCTATCTTCAGCGAACGCATCAGGGCTTCCTCCTCGGAGAGCGGCTGCGGCACAGGACGTGCCGCCGAGAACCGCCGACACCGAGGACGCAACCCGTCGGGCGCACGCGCCGCCGCACCGCATATGCCGGGAACCGCCTCCCTCCACCCCGTCGGCACCACGACGTCGCAGCTCACAGGCCCGCACCTGGTGCAGAGGAGTGAATCGCCCCGGTGCCGCCGTCCGTGTCGGCGGGAAACCCCGGGCGACGTGCCTCCGCCCGGAGAGCGGGCGGCTCCCGCGCGTTTTCGTGCGCCGGACGCCGGGCCGTGGCGAAATCCTTCATCCGCGTTCCTCCACACGTGGGCGCCGCAACCGCCTCTCCTGCGTCCGCCCGCGACCCGCCGCGCCGGATCGCACTGCGATGACCAGCGCACATGCAGGATTTCGCCATTGACGGGCCGAAAACCACTGGTTAGCTTCATGGCATGACCCAGGAAGCACTCGCGGACACCGTCGACGAGCTGGACCGCCGCGTCATCGCGGCTCTCCAGCTCAACGGCCGTGCGCCGTGGAGTGCGGTCGCCCGGTGGGTCGGCGCCAGCGAGACCACCGCGCAGCGCCGGTACACGGCGATGCGCGAGCGGGGACTGCTGCGGGTCACCGGCACCCTGGAGCTGGACCGCACGCGGGAGGGCTCCTCCATGCTGGTCCGGGTGCAGGCCAGGCCCGGGCGCGGGCTGGAGGCCGCGGCCCGTTTCGCCGAGAGCCCCGACGTCCGCTTCGTGGCGGTGGTCACCGGTGCCGCCGACCTGATCGTCGACTTCGTCGCCCGTGACAACGAGGAGATGATGCGGATGCTGTTCACCGACCTTCCCGCGGCTGACCTCATCACGAGCACCGAGGCGGTCCCCGTCATCCGGTCGTTCACCACGGCGGGGATGTGGGACACCGGGCTGCTGCCCCCCGCGGCGGTCGCCGACCTGAGGCCGGACCCGGTCTCACCCTTCTGCGACCCCGGCAGGGACCGCGCGCCACAAGCGCTCACCCCGCTGGAGCACGAGATCGCCGGCGCCCTGCGCGAGGACGGCCGGATCCAGGTCAGTGCGCTGGCCCGGCGCCTGAAGCACGCGCAGTCCAGCGTCGCGCGCGCCATGGACCGGCTCATCTCCCGCGGCATCCTCCAGTTCCGCACGCTCGTCGAACCGTCACTCCTCGGTTTCGACGCGGAGTTCATGGTGTGGCTCTCCATCGAGCCCGACCGCCTCGACGCCGCGGGCAGACAGCTCGCCAAGCACCCGGGAACGAAGTTCGTCAGCGCGTCGACCGGACGCTTCAACCTCGTCGGGCACGTGGTGCTGCCCCGCCGTGCGGACCTCTTCCCCTACACCAGGGAAGTCATCGGCGCCCTGCCCGGGCTCCTCGCCTCGGACGTGACGCTGCACCTCGTCACCATGAAGTACTCCTGGCACCGGATGGTCCGCCCCGCCTGAACCCCGGGCCCGGGGCGCTCGCACACCGTCGCCCGCCGCACCCCCTGAACAGCCGGTTCCCCCAGCCCCTCATCCCTCCGTGGAGTCGTCATGCCCTCAGAAGACCTCGACCTGCCCGCAGAGAGCTGGCAGTGGCCCGAGACCACATGGCGCGGGCACGTCGACGCCGTGCGCGCCGGACGCCGCCTGACCCCGGACCGCTGGCCCGGCGGCGCCCGTGTCGCCGTGGCCCTGTCCTTCGACTCCGACCACGAGACGATCCCGCTGCGCGACGGCGAGACGAGCCCGGGGCGGCTGGCCCAGGGTGAGTACGGTGCCCGGGCCGGCGCTCCGCGCATCCTGGACCTGCTGTCCCGCCACGGCGTGCCGGCCACGTTCTTCATGCCGGCCGTCTCCGCCCTCCTGCACCCCGAGGAGGCCCGCTCCTACACCCGGGACGGGCACGAACTCGCCGTCCACGGCTGGATCCACGAACGCAACATGCTCCTGGGACATGACGACGAGCGCGCATTGACCGCACGCGCCCTGGACACGCTCACCACACTCACCGGACAGCGCCCCGTCGGCATCAGGACCCCCTCGTGGGACTTCTCCGAGTCCACCCTCGACATCATGCTCGACCTCGGATTCGCCTACGACTCCTCGCTGATGGCCGACGACGAGCCCTACGAGATCAACGCCCACGGCCGGCCCACCGGCCTCGTCGAGATCCCCGTCGACTGGATCCGGGACGACGCGCCGTACTTCACGATGGACCGCTACGGATCGGTCCGCCCGCACAGCCGCCCCCGCGACGTGGGCGAGATCTGGCGGGACGAGTTCGACGCGGCCTACCGCGACGGCGGCGTCTTCCAGCTCACGCTGCACCCGCACGTCATCGGCCACCGCTCACGCCTGGTCGTACTGCGCGAACTGCTCGACCACATCGGCGCGCACCGCGACGTCTGGTTCGCCACCCACGCGCAACTGGCCGACGCCGCACGCACCTCCCTGCACGACACCTCCCCCTCCCGTACCGCCCCTGACGCCCCGGAGCACACCTGATGAACACCGGATCTGTCATGCCCGCCGGCCCGAGCAGAGACGAGGGCGGCGCAACCGCCCCGGCGAAACTCAACCGCGCCCAGCGCAAGGCCATCGTCGCCGGCACCATCGGCAACACCGTCGAATGGGTGGACTGGGCGCTCTACTCGATCTTCGCGAAGATCATCGCGGATGAGTTCTTCCCGAAGGGCAACGGCGCGGTGGCGCTGCTGTCGACCCTCGCGGTGTTCGCCGTCGGCTTCGTCATGCGCCCCATCGGTGCCGCCGTCCTCGGCGCCTACGCCGACCGGCGCGGCCGCAAGAAGGGCATGACGCTCACCGTCGCCCTGATGGCGGGGGCGGGCTTCATCATCGCCATCACCCCCTCCTACGAGCACATCGGCGTGTTCTCGCCGCTCCTCCTGCTGGTCGCCCGGCTGGTCCAGGGATTCTCCGCCGGCGGCGAGTTCGGCTCCTCCTCCGCCTTCCTCGTCGAGTCCGCCGCCCGGGGACGCCGCGCCTTCGCCGGATCCTGGCAGCAGGTGTCGGTCGCCGGCGGCGTCCTGATCGCCTCGCTGCTGGGCACCCTGGCCACGTCGGTCCTGAGCGACGGCGCCCTGCACTCCTGGGGATGGCGCGTCGCCTTCATCTTCGGGGGACTGCTGGGTCTGGTCGGCCTGTGGCTGCGCGTCTCCGTCGAGGACACCGGTTCCTTCGCCGAGGCCCAGAGCAGCGGACGCACCCGCACCAACCCCGTCAAGGCCATGTTCGTCGAGCACCCGGCCGCCACACTGCGGGTCACCGGCATCACGATCGCAGGCACCCTCACCTACTACATCTGGGTCAACTACCTCCCCACGTACGCGAATCTGACCACCGGCATCCCGCTCAAGACCGCACTGCTCTCGCAGACCCTGTGCCTGATCGTCTTCGTGGTCGCGCTGCCCTTCGCGGGACTGCTCTCGGACCGCCTCGGGCGCAAGCCGACGATGGCAGGGTTCGCCGCCGGCTTCGTGGTGCTGGCCTGGCCGCTGCTGCACCTCCTCGGCAACAGCTTCCTCAGCCTGTTCCTCGTCCAGCTCGTGGGCATGCTGCTGATCCTCGGCTACTCCGCCAACTGCGCCGTCGTCATGGCCGAGCAGTTCCCGCCCGAGGTGCGCGCCACCGGCATCGCCCTGCCCTACGCGCTCGCGGTCGCCGTCTTCGGCGGCACCGCCCCCTACGTCACCACCTGGATGCACGAGAACGGCCACAGCGACCTGCTCTGGGTGTACGTGTCGGCCGCCTCCCTCATCTCCCTGGTCGTCTACCTCACGATGCCCGAGACCAAGGACAAGGAGTTCAACTGATGCCGCACGTGCTCATCACCGGCGCGGCCGGCGGCATCGGCAGCGCCATCGCCGAGGCGTTCGCCGCCCGGGGGGCGACCCTGACCCTCGCCGACCGCGACCTCACCGCGCTCGAAACGACGGCCGCCCGCTGCGACGTGCCCACCGCCCTCCGGACCGCCGACCTGGCGGACCCCGACGCTCCGGCCGCCCTGGTCGACCGCGCCCGGGCGGCGCACGGCCCCGTGGACATCCTGGTCAACGCGGCGGGACTGTACCCGTCCCTGGACATGGCCGACGTCGACGCGGCCTCCTGGGACCGGCTGTTCGCGGTGAACCTGCGCGCCCCCGTCCTGACGACCGCCGCGTTCGCCCGCCACGCCATCTCCGAACACCGCCCGGGCGCCGTCGTCAACATCTCCTCCGGCTCGGCCCAACGCTCACGACCCGGCGGAGGCCCCTACGCCAGCTCCAAGGCGGCCCTGGAGATGGCCACCCGGGCGGCCGCCCTGGAACTGGGCGGCCACGGCATCCGCGTCAACGCGGTCAGCCCCGGCTTCGTCCTCGTCGACAGCGACTGCAACCCGGTCTCCGCGGAGTACGCCCGGGCCATCGGCGTCAACCCGCTGGGCCGCCCCGGCGCACCGCAGGACATCGCCCGCGCCGTGTGCTGGATCGCCGGCCCCGAAGCGTCCTGGATCACCGGGGAGGTCCTCCGCGTCGACGGCGGGTCGAGCACCGGAGCCCACCACCTGCCCCGCATCTGGCAGACCGACGACACCCGCGCCACCGCGGCCCCCGCGGCCGGCACCACGACGGAGGAACACGCCCGATGAACGACCACAGCCCCGAACGCGCCGCCTACACCGTCGTCGGCGCGGGTGCGATCGGCGGTACCCTCGCCCACGCCCTGGCCCGCAAGGGCCACCCGGTCACCGTCATCGACACCGACCGCGCCCACGTCGACGCCATCCGGGAACACGGACTCGTCGTCGCCCGCGGCGAGGAGCGCACGAGCGTCCGCGTGCGGGCCGCCACACCGGACGAGTACGGCGCGGGCCCACTCGACCGGGTCCTGCTCGCGGTGAAGGCCCAGGCCACCCGCAGCGCCGTCGAGTGGATCGCCCCCCGACTGGCCCCGGACGGCTACGTCGTCTCCGTGCAGAACGGCTTCAACGAGGACCTGATCGCCTCGCTCATCGGCCCCGACCGCACCGTCGCCGCCTTCGTCAACATCTTCGCCGACGTCGTCGAACCGGGCGTGGTCCAGGACGGCGGCGCGGGCGCCCTCGTCATCGGCGAGTGCGGCGCCCCCGTCAGCGAACGCGTCCGCGCCCTCGTCGCCGACCTGCAGAGCTGGGGCCCCGCCCGGGCCGACGACAACGTCGAGGGCCACCTGTGGGCCAAGGCCGGCTTCGGCGCCATGCTCGCCGCCACCGCCCTCACCGACGCACCCATGGCCGACCTCATCGACCGCCACCGTCCGTCCATGGCCGGGCTCGCCGAGGAGATCTACGCCGTGGCCGAGCGGCGCGGCGTCACACTCGAGGCGTTCGACGCCTTCGACCCGGAGCCCTTCCGGCACGGAGCGGACACCGCGGCACGCGACGCCGCCTTCGACCGCCTCACCGCCTGGCTGCGCACCCAGACCAAGGACCGCAGCGGCATCTGGCGCGACCTGGCCGTACGCCACCGGCCCGTCGAGGTCACCACCCACTACGCCGACGTCATCACCCAGGCCGCCCGCGAAGGACTGCCCACGACACGCCTCCAGGCCGTCCTGGACGGACTGCGCGAACTGGAGGGCGCCCCGCACACCATGTCCGAGGCCCGGCTCGACGCGCTCGACCGCCTCGTCCGGCAGCCGGAAAACCCTGCGCTGCCTGCGCGCAGCCAGGCCGCAGCCGTACAGCGCTGGCTCGACGACCACCGCGAGGAGATGGTCGCCGACCTCGCCGCCTACACCACCCAGGGCAGCTCCAGCGACGACCTGGACGCCCTGAGCGACTGCCTCGCCTGGCTGCGCGACTGGCTCGACCGGCGGCTGGGCACCCCGGAGGACGAAGAGATCCTCCCGCGCGCCGACGTCGGGGACATCCTCGTCCGCCGGTACCCCGTCCGCGGCGCGACCACGGCCGACAGCCGCGCGGTCACGCTCGTGGGCCACTACGACACCGTGTGGCCGACCGGCACGCTGGACAGCTGGCCCTTCCGCCGGGAGGACGACCGCATCACCGGCCCCGGCGTCTTCGACATGAAGGCCGGCCTCGTCCAGGCGGTATGGGCCCTGCGCGCGCTCGACGAGCTCGGCCTGCCCCGGCCCGCCTGCACGCTGGTCCTCAACGGCGACGAGGAGACCGGGAGCCACGCCTCCCACGAGGCCGTCGTCGAGGCGGCAGCCGGCTCCCGGCTTGCCATGGTCTTCGAAGCGGCGGCCGACGGGGCCATCAAGACCGCCCGGAAGGGCGTCGGCCTGTTCACCCTCACCGTCACCGGCACCGAGGCCCACGCCGGACTCGACCCCACCGCCGGCGCCAGCGCGGTCGACGAACTCGCCCAGCAGATCCTGCACCTGAACCGGCTGCGCGACCACGAGGCGGGCACCTCCGTCAACGTCGGGGTCATCGAGGGCGGGACCCGCAGCAACGTCACCGCCGGCCGGGCCCGCGCCCACCTCGACATACGTGTGGCGTCCGACGCCGAACGGCAGCGCATCACGCGCGCCCTCGACGGTCTGCGCCCCGCCGACACCGGCACCCGGCTGGAGATCACGGGAGACTGGAACCGCCCCGTCTTCGAACGCAGCGCCCAGGTCGCGGAGTTCGCGGACCTCGCCACCGCGTGTGCGGAACTGCTCGGGTTCGGCCTCTCCGAGGCGTCGGTCGGAGGAGCGAGCGACGGCAACTTCCTCGCCGCGGCCGGCATCCCGGTCCTGGACGGCATCGGCGCGGTCGGCAGCGGCGCGCACGCCCGATCGGAGAACGCCTCCGTCTCCGGCATGGTCGAGCGGGCGGCACTGGCGGCCACCGTCCTCGTCGCGCTGGCCGGACGCTGAACACCCGGGCCGCCGCGCGTCCCCTCGCCCTCGGTGCGGCGGCGGCGGCGGTGGAACGAACACCCGCCCCGCCCCGGGTACGCAGCCGCGGCGGAGGCGCCGGGGCCCGGAGAGCCGTGCGCCGACCCGGTCGTGCGGCCCCGGGCGCCGCGGGGCTCGGGCGAGGCGCGGTCCGCCCGCACGGCCCCGCCGACAGCGGCTGACCGTGCACGGGTGCCCCGTCCCGCCCCGGAGCGGGACACCCGCGCGTACTCGAGGGCATGATCTGACCTGTCACCACAGCGGGACCCCGCCCGGCAGAGGAGGCGGCGCGCGCGTGGAGGGCACGAGGAGGAGCCATGAGCAGGAGGCGCGGGCCACGGGGCCGGAGGCCCGACAGGGGCGCACGGCGGCTCCGGCTGCTGCCCGGACCGGGGGAGGACGAGCCGTTCGTCGACGTCCGTGAGGACGGTCGCGGGACGCTGGACGTGCGGGTGGACCGCGAGGGACGGCAGGAACACTTCCGCTTCGAGGTGACCGCACAGCACGTCGCCGCAGCCGAACGCAGCGCCCTCCGGAGCTGGGCCGTCTTCGCCGTGCTCTACGGCGAACTCGCCGCCTTCCACCCCGACGCCGTCCCCGCTCGTCCACCGGAGGCATGCCGACGGGTGATCGACACGATCCTCGGCGACACCGATGCCGAGGTCGAGCGGTACCTGACCCTGATGAACCGGCGTTTCAGGGGCGGCCTCCGGGACTCGCTCGCTCTGCTGTGCACGAGCGATCTGTCGCGGTCCGAGGACCGCGAGGCCTTCCGGAAGCGGCTCTGGTTCGGCGCCGAACCACTGATCATCGGCGACGAGGAACGCTCCCGGCGTGCCCAGGAGGCAGCACACGGGGCGACGGCCCGGGCGACCGCGGTGCGGCAGGCCTTCGAGCCGTACAACGACGCCCTCCTGAGGGCCGAGGACGACACCGCCGTCCGGCGTGTCATCGATCTCCTCGGCTCCGACCCGGTGGTCAGCGACTTCCTGGTCGGCGCGCCCGCCCACCGCGACCGGCATCTGACGTTCGCCTCCGGCGGCGAGATCATGCTCCGGGACGGGGAGGTGCGCGCGATCCTCTTCCACATCCGGCCCACGGAGACCGCACCGCACGGCTTCACGGGGCTCGGCACCCTGATCCCCGGGCTGAGCCCGGACGCGTCGAGAAGCCAGGTCATCGCCTCACTCGGTGACCCGATCACCGGACGCACGGGCCGGCACACGACCCACTCCGTCGGGGGCGGCTTCGTGAAGGTGTTCTACGACGCGTGGGCCGGGAAGAACGCGCCGAACCACCTGAAGCTCGTCCAGCTGACGGCGGACGACACGTACGCCACGATCGACCCCGCCGACGAGCGCTGTCCCGGGTGCGCGGACCTGCTGGTCAGGACGGCACCGGAGCCCGCCGGCGCGGAGGCGCACGCCGACGTGGACGTGGACGCCACGATCGCCGCGCTGCGCGGCGCGGTCGCCGCGGGCGGCCTCCGCCAGGCGTACCACCGGGTGGCGCTGGGCGACCTGCGCAGCCTGCACGACTCCGGGCTGATGGAACACGTCGAGGCACAGCTCGGATGCACGCTCTGCCACCGGTACCTCTGCTTCGCGCTGCACCGCGACGCGGATCCGACCTTCGCGTACCTCTCGCTCAACGACACCTACCGCCGGACCCCGGAGCCGGTCCCGCCGGTGGAGCAGTGGGGTGACACCGCCCGGATCGCACGGGAAGCACAGCGTCCGGAGCAGATCGCGACCGACGGCAACTCCTGGATCCTGTTCGCCCGGGGGGAGCAGCTCTTCATGAACGCACGCTGCTGGTACAGCGCGGTGGAGGGGTCCCGGCTGATCCGCCTGGAGGCAGCCGAGGTGCGGCAGTACGAACGTGACGGTGAGGCCTACCTGTCCCGTTTGCAGGAGACCATCAACCGGACCTGGACGAGCGACGACGATCCCTGGCGCGCCCGCGACCTGACACGCAGCGGGATGTCGAACGAGGAGGCCATCGAGGCGAGTCCGGATCCGGCACAGAGGGAGTAGGTACGAGCGGTCGCGCCACGGCGAGTCCGCTGCCACAGGTCCGCGGGGTCCTGCCGAGCAGCCTCCACCCTCGCCTCGTTCCCGTTGAGCGTGACTCGCGGCGGCAACTCCCGGGCCGATCGGGCAGTTCCTCCTGGACGGGACCGGGGAACCGGCGGCGGGCGGCAGGGCCTCGTGTCAGACCCAGCCGATAGCGTTTCCGAGTGGGGCGCGCTTCCGGACCGGACCGTCCGCCCCGCCTCCGCACATGCCCACCGAGAGAGAAGTCCCATGAAAAACCTGCCGGACACGGACGACACCCTGCTGATCCGTACCGACTACTCCGACCAGGCCGCTTGGCAAGCCCTCCACACGGCCGTCAACACGCCGTCCGAGGACGGCTTCCTCGCGAACGTCCACCTGGTGGACGACATCGCCTACAGCGGCCTGACGACCGAACAGGCCGTCGAGGTGGCCCGTGACCGGGGCTACCTGTTGATCGTGGCCGACACGACCGCCCTCACCGCACCGGAGATGCCGCTGCTGGCCGTCCTGCCGTTCGACGACGACGAGGATGATGACGACGAGTACGACGACGAGTACGACGAGGACGGCGAGGAGGACGACGACGAGACGAGGCAGGATCACGGCGCACTGCGCGTCATAGCCGCAGAGCTCTGGTCCATCGAGAACAACATCTCGCTCGGCAACATGGATTGGGAGGACTTCGCCAACGCCGCCGACGACGAGGGCGTCTTCCGGGGCTTCTGATCCGGCTGGCAGCCGCTTCCGGCACACCGGCATCGAGGCGTGCGCAGGACGGCTGTCCGGCGTGCCCCGGAGACGTCGGCGTGGGGCCCGGCCCCGGCCGGCCCACCGGGCGCGACCACCGGTGAGCGGAGCGGCTCTCCGCTCGCCGGTGTCCGTGGTCCCGGCGGGGGAGGCCCTGGCCGACGCTACCGGGGGCCGTTCTGCGGTGAGCCGCGCCCTGCCTCGGTCCTGCGTCCCGGCGCTGGGGTCACGCCGTCCCTACCGCCCGACACGGCCGGCCGGCGGTCCGGGACGCCGCCCCTACCGCCCGGCCCGGGACGGGCCGGGCAGGGACGGTTGCCCGGACGCGGATCGGGCCGGCCGGGGCCGTGCAAGGCGTTGCCCGGGGCCGTACAAGGCGCCGGCCGGTTGGGTCGAGGCCGTGCAGCGCCGCCCCGGCGGCTTCCGCGGCCGGGCAGCGGGGTCCGTCACAGCTGGTGGCGGACCCCGGCCTCCTGCTGGGCCTCGGTCAGCTGCGCGCGCAGATCACCCTCGATCGACTCGCGGGCCTTCCCGCGGCGGAAGAGCGGCAGTACGGTGCGCTGCTTGCCGTCCTCGACGAGCAGGGCGAGACCGCCGTAGAGCGCGAAGGCTCCGATGCCGAGACCGGTCCAGCCCGCCGCGACCTGGAGCGTGTTCCCGAGACCTGCCTCGTAGAGGCCCGTGAGGGCGAAGCGCACCGCGGTGAGACTGAGCAGGACGGCGAACAGGGGCTTGGACTGGGCGGCCGCCCCGGCGAGCGCGAGCACGAACGGTACGAGCGCCAGGAGGAAGACGGCCTGGATGACCACCGGCTCGCCGGGCGGGGAGTTCAAGGACGTGACGCTGGTTCCCGCCCAGGCGGCGCCGAGCAGCAGCAGCGCTGTGCCGGAGCCGGCGTCGCGGGCCAGGAACGCGAAGGTTCCGCCGACGAACTGGAGCGGCACGACGAAGATGAGGACGAGCAGCAGAAGGACGCTGCTCTGACCGGTCGGCACCCAGCCGAGCTGCAGGGAGGACAGGAGCGCACTGCCCATCCCCAGGGCGAAGAAGCCCAGCGGCAGCGGACTGGCGATCGGACGCAGCACGATGCGCGTCACCTGGTCGGTCTTGAGCGGTTCTGAGGGGCCGTCCTGGCCGGAATCCTGGGGCATCGGGCAAGCGTACGAGGTCGGGGCCGGGCTGCCGGACGCGGGACCGGCGGCCGCGTCACCGCGGGCCCACCGCCGTCGAACCGGCGGCGTCGGCCGCGTTCGGGCGGGAGCGGGCGCCACGAGCGGTCGACGCGGCGTCCGCCCCGGTGCGTCCGGGGCCTGCACGGTTCCGCTGCCGCGCGAGGCGGCGGACCCGCCGACGAGCAACCGGGCCTGACCGGGTACGTCCCACTTGCCCCGTCGCCGCCCTTTCTCCGCTCGATCCTGCGTTTTCCCTTGACGGAACGCAGCCGTCCGGCCAAGGGTGGCCCTCAACCCGTTGACAACGTTGTCCAACGCGGGCGTACGACGCGTACACCCGCCCCAGGACCGCCGCGAGAGTCCGTCAGAGGAGAACCACCGTGGGCCCGACCTCCCTGCCCCTCGGCCGCCGCCGTCTGCTCCAGATCCTCGGCGCATCCGGAGCCGCGGCATCCCTGCCGCTGGGCGCCGGTGCGCCGTCGGCAGCAGCGTCCCCTCACGGACCAGCGGGCGGGAGCGCCCCGGAGGACGAGGTCGCCGCCACGTACTACCGCGTCCTGCTGCGGCACACCCGCTGGTCCGAGACCCAGTGGGACGCGTCCCGGGGCATCTACACCGACAAGTCCTTCGGCTTCGCGGTGGTGCTCGGCCACGCCGTGCTGCTGACCCGGGGCAGCTACGACGCCGAGCTCGCCGGCGTGGACCGGGACACCCTCCGGCGGCGGACCCTGGCGACGCTGCGGCACTTCGCCGCCTCCAACCGGCTGACCGGCGGCACGCAGTGGGGCCGCACCCTGTTCTTCGACACCACGTTCCAGTCGTACTTCGTGCTGGCCGCCCGGCTGCTGTGGGACGAGCTGGACGCCCAGACCCGCTCCCTGGTCGACACGATCGTCCGGGAGCAGGCCGCGTACACGCACGCCCTGGGCACCGGGGACGACCCCGCCTCCGGATCCTGGACGCCGAACGGTCTGGCGGGCGGACACGTCGGCGACACCAAGCTGGAGGAGATGGGCATCTACGCCCAGGCGCTGGCCCCCGCGCTGGCCTGGGCCCCGGACGACCGGCGGCGCGCCGAGTGGGCCGTCGACTACGGCGCCTGGTCGCGCAACGAGGCCGGGCTGCCGGAGGCCGACCTGGCCAACCCGGCCCGCGTGGACGGCGTTCCGGTGGCGCGGAACACCGCCCGGAACGTCTACGACACGTTCATCGTGGAGAACCACGGCTCCTTCGGCCCGCACTACCAGGCGGAGCTGTGGCGGACCTCGGGGCGCAACGCGGCGCACTTCCTGGCCGCGGGGGAGCCGCTGCCGGAGGTGCTGACCCGGCAGCCGAACGCCGGACCGCTGTGGCGGACCCTGCTGGGCGTGATGTCGGACGCGGGCGAGCCGCTGATGCCGATGGTCAACGACCGGGAGCACCTCTACGGCCGGGACGTCATCCCGCTGGCGTTCCTGTCCCGGGTGATGGGCGACCGGGCGGCGGCCCGCGCCGAACAGGACCTGGCGGCACGGCTGGAGGCCTATCAGGCGTACCCGCCCGAGTACCGGCTCGCGAAGTTCTCGGGTGAGCCCAAGTACGAACCGGAGGCCCGCGCCGAGCTGGCCATCAGCTATCTGCTGCACGTGTGGCCCGAGGCGGGCCGGCCGGTCGAGCCGCTGTCGGCCCGGGAACTGTTCGCGTACGCCTCCGGGGTGACCGACTCCGGGGAGGGGCCCGGCCTGGTCGCGCACCAGTCGCCCGCCGCCTGGGCGGGCGCGGTGTCCAAGCCGAAGTTCGTGAAGTTCGCCTGGCAGCCCGGTCACGACGACTGGCTGTTCCGGATCAGCGGCAGTACGCCGATGTTCCTGCCCTCCACCGCCGTCGAGGTCACCGGCCGCTCGGTCCGCACGCACACCCGTCCGCGCGACGGGTTCGACGGGAGCGCGACGCTCCTGCGGCTGAAGAACGGTTTCGCCGGCTTCACCACGCTGCCCACCGGCGCGGTCGTCCACGCGGCCACCGGCCCGGACACCGTGGGCGGCCGACTGGAGGTCCACAACCTGACCATGCCGGGCGTGGCGGGCCTGGACGGCAGCCGCACGTACCGCTTCGCGGAGGGCTCGGCGAAGGTCGCGTCCCGGGACTCCTCCGGAGGTTCGACCGGCCGGGTCGACGAGCTCTCCTTCGACCGTGCGACGGTGCGGCACCTGCGCGTCCTGGGCGTGACGCCCGATCCGGCCTACGGGTACTCGCTGTTCGCCGTGGAGGCCCGGGACGGAGCGGGCGGTCCCGACCTCGCGCGCGGCGGACGGGCGACCGCCTCCTCGTACACACCCGGCAGGGGGCCGGAGCTGGCCGTCGACGGGGACGACACGACCCGCTGGGCGGTCTCCACCGCCGACCGGCCGCGCCCCGACAGCTGGCTGGCGGTGGACCTCGGGGAGCCGCGCGCCCTGGACCGGGTCACCCTGCGCTGGGAGAGCGCGGCGGGCCGCAGCTACCTGGTGCAGGGCTCGGACGACGGCGAGCGGTGGACGGACCTGGCCGACGGCCCCGCCCCGGCGCTGCGCAGCACCGGCGGCTGGCTGGACGTCGACGGCCGGGCCGGCCTGGTGGTGCGCGGACGCGGTCCGCTCGCGGTGTACGGGGACACGATCGTGCCGGCGGAGGACGGCGAGGGCCCGCTGCTGGTGGAGGGCCACTGCGGAGTGTCCGCCGCCGAGCTGGACGCACTCGCCCGCAGGCCGGCGCCCGCAGCCGGGGACGACCGGGTGCGGGCCGCGGTGACGGACGGACACCTCAGCCTGTTCAACCTGTCGGACCGGGCGGTGCGCACCCCGGTCTCCCTGGTGCAGGAGAGCCGTCACCGGGAGGTCTACGAGGGCGAGCAGCTCGTGACCGGGAACGGACTGCGCTACGAGGCGCGGCTGGAGGCGGCGTCGGCGCTGCTGCTGCCGCCCCGGTTCACGCTGGTCCCGCTGTCGGGCCGGTCGCTGCCCGACGGGCTGCGGGCGGAGGTCGTGGACGCCGCCACGATCCGGCTGTCCGGGCCTGCCTGCCGGGTGCGGGTCGAGGCGCAGGGTCGCAGCACGGTGGTGACGGTGCGGCCGGGCCGGGTCACGGAGACCACGGTGCGCGGGGCCGTGCCGTATCCGACCATGGACCGGGCCCTGGGCCGGCCCGTCTTCCCGAACGCACCGCTGCCCGCAGGGATGTCGGAACCCGCCACGGCGGTGGACGGTGACCCGGGCACGGTGTGGCGGCCGGGGCGCGACGGCCGGATGGTCGTGGACCTCGGGGCGCGGCAAGCGGTGCAGCGGGTGGAGGCCGAGTGGTCGGCCGGGCAGGTCCCGGCGATGTCCGTGGAGTTCAGCGACGACGGCATCCGCTACCGCAGCGCGGGCGCGCTGGCCGGCCGCGGCCGGGAGAGGACCCTGCGGGCCTCGGGCTCCCCCCGCTATGTGGCGCTGCGCGTGTCCGGCGCCCCCGAGGGGAACACCGGTCTCGTGCGGCTCTCGGTCCACTGACCGCATCGGTGCCGGAGCCGAAGCCGGAGCCGAAGCCGGAGCCGAAGCCGGAGCCGAAGTCGGCTCCGGCACCGACGCGGACGGTGTGCGAGGTCCCGGTGGCGCGCACGCCCAGAAGGACCGACGTCGCTGCCGGGGGCGCCGGTCGTACCCGCCCGGCGTCCGGGCCCCGGTCCGCACCCGTCGCCGACGCGGGCCGCCCGCGCCCGGGATCGGCACACCCCCGAGCCGCGGAACGGGGCCGGGGCGGCGAGGCGTTCGGCCCGGTCCGGCAAGGCGGACGCCCCGGCCCTCCGGATGACGGCCGGGGACCGGAGTGTTCCCGTCAGGCCGGGTGCCCGGAGGGCCTCGTGATCACGTACGGGATCCGGAGTCGCCCAGGTGGCGTTCCGCCGGCCCGTGGTACCCGGCCAGGAGGGGGCGGGGGAGGGGGCCTTTGATGCGGGCCCCTCCTTCGGTCTCCTCCCAG
Organism: Streptomyces sp. NPDC006296; assembly: GCF_040613235.1. Lineage (NCBI taxonomy): Bacteria > Bacillati > Actinomycetota > Actinomycetes > Kitasatosporales > Streptomycetaceae > Streptomyces > Streptomyces sp. NPDC006296. Next base: position 74,451 of record NZ_JBEXRT010000021.1, read on the forward strand.
GCGTGGGCGAGGATGCCCACGCTGCGGGAGAGGACGAACAGGCCTCGGCCGAGCTCCGCGGGGAATCCCAGTTCGGCGTAGATGATCGCGGTGGCGCCGTCGATGTTCATCGGGACCGGTCGCGTGCGGTTCTCGGCGAGGGCGGCTTCGAGGGCGAGACCGGCGCGCAGCGCGTCCCCCGGTACCTCCCCGGCGTCCACGGCCTCACGGACGAGGCCGAGCAGCGGGTCACGGCGCGGGTCGCGGGGGTGGAAGCGGTGGCCGAAGCCGGGAAGGTAGGAGCGTCGGCGGCGGTACTCGGCGACGATCGAGCGGGCGTCCTCGCCGTCGGCCACCCGGCGCAGCACCTCCATGCACTGCTGTCCCGCGCCGCCGTGGACGTCCCCGAGCAGGTTGGCCCCCGTGGCGACGGCGCTGTTGAGACCGACACCGCAGGTGGCGGCCATGCGGGCGGCGGCGATCGACGGGGCCTGGGGTCCGTGGTCGACGGCGGCGACCAGCGCCGCCTCCAGCAGCCGGCCCTGTGCCGCGGTGGGCAGCTCGCCGCGGAGCATCAGCCAGATCTGCTCGGCGAAGGTGACCCGCCCGACGAGTTCCTCGACGGGGTAGCCCCGCAACCGGATCTTCCCCGGACGGATCTCGCTCACCGCCGTGGACCACCAGTCGGTCACCGTACGTTCCGCGATGACCGCTTCCCCGGGTGCCGTCGGATCCGGTGTCTCCTGGCCGCTCATACCGCTCCTCGGGCGTGCAGTTCGCTGATCTCGGCCGGTGTGTAGCCGAGTTCGGCCAGCACGTCGTCGGTGTGCTCGCCCAGCAGGGGAGGCGGTGCGGGTGCGCCGGCCGGTTCGTCGTCGACGCGTACCGGGCTGCCGAGGACGTGCAGCGGCCGGTCCCGGTCGTCGGGGAACGGCAGAGCGTGCACGAAGTCCCGGGCCCGTATCTGCTCCAGTCCCAGTGCGTCCGGGACGGAGAGCACCCGGGCGGCCGGGACTCCCGCGGCGGACAGGATCTCCTCCCACTCCTGCGCGGTCCGTGCCGCGAGGGCCTGCTCCAGCTCCGTGCGCAACGGCTCGCGGTGGGTCTTGCGGTCGGCGGGATGGGCGAAGCGCGGGTCGGTCGTGAGGTCCTCCCGGCCCACGAGCCGGCACAGCGTCGTGTACTGCTGCTGCCGGTTGGCGGCGATGTTCAGGTGCCCGTCGGCGGTGGCGAAGGTTCCCGAGGGGGCGGCGGTGAAGTTCTCGTTGCCCATGGGCTGCGGTTCGCGCCCGCTGATCAGGTAGTTCGAGGTGACCCAGCCCATCGCGGTGAGCGCGGACTCCAGCATGGAGACGTCGATGAACGCCCCCTCACCGGTGCGCCCCCGGCGGACCAGAGCCGCCGCCACGGCGTAGGCGGCGGCCATACCGCCGAGTGTGTCCGCCACCGGGAAGCCGGCCCGCAGGGGTGCGGTGTCCGGGGTTCCGGTCACGCTCATCATCCCGCTGAGCCCTTGGACGATCTGGTCGTAGGCGGGGCGTTCGCGCAGCGGCCCGGTCTGGCCGAAGCCGGATATGGCGCAGTAGACCAGGCGCGGGTTCTCGGCACGCAGCGTGCCGGCGCCGACGCCGAGCCGGTCCATCACGCCCGGACGGAAGTTCTCCAGCAGTACGTCGGCCTCGCGCACGGCCCGCAGCAGGGCCTCGCGGCCCTCCGGCGACTTGAGGTTGAGGGTCAGCGAGCGCTTCCCGGCGTTCTGCGCCAGGAACGAGGCGCCCAGGAGATCCTCGGAGAGGCTGCGGTCGGCCCCCAGCCGGCGGGCCAGATCGCCGCTGCCCGGCATCTCCACCTTGATGACGTCGGCGCCCTGCAGAGCGAGCTGGTAGCCGGCGAGGGGCCCGGCGAGGACGTTGGTCAGGTCCAGGACCCGCACGCCGTCCAGGAGAGGGGGCGTCATCAGGCGTTGCCTCCGATGCAGTCGAGAGCGGTCAGGGCGCGGGCGGTCGCCCGGAGGGCCGGGGCGAGTGCGGCGACGGCCTCGTCGGTGAAGCGGGTGGTGGGCCCGCCCAGCGCCACCGCCGCCGTGAGCCGGCCCTCGGCACCCCCGAGGACCGGGGCGGCGACGCCGGACACACCGGGCTCGCGCTCGCCGTGACTGACGGCCATGCCGTCGGCCTCGGCCCGCCTCGACCGCTCCCACAGGAGCTCGGCGTGGCCGGGGTCGCGTGCGCCGAAGGCCACGGCGTTGATGTCCGCCCGGTCGGAGCGGGAGAGCAGGACGTGGCTCGCGGCGCCCGACCAGAGCGGGAGTTCGGCGCCCACGTGGACCATGTGGCGCAGTGCGCGGGTTCCCTCGTGGCGGGCGATGCAGATCCGGGAGTCGTGCTGCCGTACGTAGACGGACACGGTCTCCCCGCCGCTGGCCTCGCTCAGCTCGGCGAGCCGGCGCAGCGCCTCCTCGGGCAGCCGCCAGGCGCGTCCCGCGAGCTCCGCCCAACGCAGCAGGCCCGGGCCCAGCACCAGTCGCCCGTCGCCGCGCGTCCAGAGCAGGCCGCGGAGCTCCAGGGTGTGCACCAGACGGACGACGGTGCTCTTGGGCAGGCCGGTGGCGTCGACGAGCTCGCGCACCGTCCGGCTCAGGTGTCCGGGGTCGAACAGGGCGAGGAGGTCGACCGCGCGCTGCACGCTGCGGACACCGCCGGTGTCGGATTCGCTCATGCCGTCCTCTCGTACGCCGCCACGCGTGGCGGGCGGCTTCATCAGAACACGTAACCGTCTGGCGGCACAAGCGAACCACCTGGTGGTACGACTCTCGGCCCGGCCGCGCGTGCGGGGCGGCGCACCCCGTGGTCCGCCGGGTGCGCCGCGGTGGGGTCCGGTCAGGCCAGCCGGGCGAGGATGTGGTCGGCCGCCTCCACCGCCATGCGGCGCAGGGCCTCGTCGGTCTGGGCCCCGGTGTGCGGCGTGATGACGACGGAGGCTTCGGCCCGCAGCGGATGCTCCTCGGGCAGCGGTTCGACGGTGGTGACGTCGAGGCCCGCCCCCGCGAGATGGCCCTGCCGCACCGCTTCGAGCAGGGCGTCCTCGTCGAGGACACCGCCGCGCGAGGTGTTCACCACCACCGAGCCCCGGGGGAGGGCGAGCAGCTCGGGCAGGCCGATCAGACCACGGGTGGCGTCGACCAGCGGGACGTGCAGGCTCAGGTTGTCCGCGCGGGACAGCAGTTCCGCGAGGCCGACCGGCTCCGCGCCCGCCGCGGCGATGTCGGCGGCGGGCACCTGCGGATCGTGGGCGAGGACACGCATGGCGAAGCCGTGCGCGCCGATGGCGGCGACCTCCCGGGCGATCCGGCCGAAGCCGACGAGCCCGAGCGTCGAGCCCGACAGCTCCCGGCCGCGGATCGCGCGACGCGCGTCGCCCTCGTTGCGGACCGCGATGCCGATGCCCCTGCGCGCCGCCAGCAGCAGCGCGATCGCGTGCTCGGCGACCGAACGGCTGTTGGCCGTGGGGGTGGTGGTGACGGCGATGCCCCGTTCGCGCGCGGTCGCCACGTCCACGGTGTCGAGACCCACGCCGTGCCGCGCGACGATCCGCAACAGCGGGGCCCGCCGCATCATGGCGCCGTCCACCCGCTCGGTGCGCAGCAGGACGGCGACCACGCGGTCGGCGACCTCGTCGAAGGAGAGCGCGCCCGGGCCGTACCCGCACGCCACCTCGGTGTGCGGGCGCAGCCGCTCCAGGGCGTCCTGGTGGACCGGCCTGGGGATCCAGACGAGAGGGAGCTCAGTCACGGGGCACCAGCCTCTGGTTGGCGGCCCGGCGTTCGGCCTCGCCCGCTATCAGCCGGTCGGTGCGCTCCACGACCTCGCCGACCTCGCCCGCGGGCACGACGGCGACCCCGTCGTCGTCGCCCAGCACCCAGTCGCCGGGCATGACCGGCACCCCGCCCACGGCGATCGGACCGCCGATGCGGAAGGGGCCGGTCTTCCACGGCCCGGCCGGGGTGACGGCGCGCGCGAACACCGGGACACCCAGCCGGGCGAGTTCGGTGACGTCGCGGGCGGCGCCGTCCAGGACGATGCCGCCGATCCTCAGCGCCTTCGCCTTCTGGACGACCAGCTCGCCGATGAGCGCGCGGGTCTCGTCGCCACCGCCGTTGACCACGAGGACCTCGCCCCGCCGTATCGTCTCGAAGGCGGCGTGCAGCCCCTGGTTGTCACCGGGGCGTGTCCATACGGTGAACGCGGGTCCGGACAGGGTCACGCCGGGCCACAGCGGCCGGATGCCGTCCGCGACACCGAAGCGGTCCATCGCGTCGGACACGGTGGCCACGGGCAGGGCTCCCGGAAGCGGACAGTCGTGCACGGTTCTCCTTGGTGTCGTCACTACGGGGCGTCAGTACAGGGCAGGGGGCAGACCGGTGCGCGCGATGTCCTCGGCGCACCGCTGCACGGCGTGGACGAAGCCGGGGATCTTGTCCTCGGTGAAGCGGACCGTGGGGCCGCCGACCGCGAGCACGACCCGCCGGGCGAGCGGGCCGCCGGCCGGCGACGGCACGGGCGCCGCGAGACCGCTGTTACCCGCCTCGCGCATACCGTGGGTCACGCACCAGCCGCGCATCGCCGCGGCCTCCGCCTCGGCCCCCATGGCGGCGGGGTCGACACCGGACTCCTCGGCGATACGGTCGATGAGCGGCCGGCGCTCCCCGGCCGGTTCGAGACCGAGCAGCACGTACGCCGCGGAGCCGACGCTCATGGTCAGCGAGTCGCCCGGCTCCACCACGTGGCGCAGGGTGCTGGGACTGGGGGCCTGCCCGATGACCACCCGGCGCACCCCTTCCCGCACGTAGAGGCTCACGGTCTCCCCGGTCTCCTCGGCGAGCGCCCGCATCCGGGCCAGAGAGGCGGCGGGGATCGTCCAGGCCGCCTCCGCGAACGCGGCGAACGTGATCAGGCTGGTGCCGACCCGGATCCGTCCGTCGGCTCCGGACTCCACCAGTCCCTCCCCGGCCAGCGTCTCCACCAGCCGTAGCACGGTGGTCCGGGGCAGACCGGTCTCACGCACGAGCTCGTTGAGCGTCAGGGACATTCGCTCGGGACCGAAGGCGCGCAGCACCTGCCACGCCCGGCTCACCGCACGGATCCCTCCGCCTCCGTCACTGGTGACTGACATCGCTTCCCCTCGTGGTTCCGTCGCATCCATTGCTTCACCACCGGACTGATGTCTACCATCTGGCGGTCACGGATATCCACTAGATGGACAACTCGGGAATGTTGGCTCCGCGAACCGGCGCAGACCGAGGTCACAAAGGAGTGATCGTGCAGAGAAAACGCTTCATGCTCAGGGCCGGTGGCATCCTGGCCACCCTGGCGCTCGCGGGAGCCGCAGCCGTGGACGCCAGCGACTCCACCGCCGGCGCCACGCCCAGGGCGAAACTCACGGTGACGGCACCCGCCGCACCCGGCGGAGGCTGGGACCTGGCCTCACGCGAGTTCCAGCAGTCCCTGCGGTCCGACTCGATCGTCAACAACGTCCAGGTCGTCAACGTGCCCGGCGCCGGCGGCACCATCGGACTGGGCCAGTTCGTCGAACTCGGCGCCGACCCCACCCGCCTGATGATGACCGGCACCGTGATGGAGGGCGCCATCACGGTCAACAAGTCCCGGGTGAGCCTGGAGGACACCACCCCGATCGCCAAACTCGCCGAGGACTACCAGGTCTTCATCGTCCCCGCGAACTCCCCCTACCGGAACCTCCAGGACTTCCTCGCGGCGTGGCGGAAGAACCCGCACAGCCACGCGGTCGGCGGCGGAGGACTCGGCGGCACCGACCACCTGCTCACCGGACTCGCCGCCCGGGAGACGGGCATCGACCCCGAAGAGGTCAACTACATCTCCTTCGCGGGCGGCGGGGAGGTCCTCACCGCACTCCTCTCGAACACCGTCGAGATCGGCGTCAGCAGCTACAACGACTTCCGCGACCAGATCGAGGCGGGCAACCTCCGGGCCCTGGCGGTCTCGGCCGACGAACCGGTACCCGGCATCGACACCCCCACCTTCATCGAGCAGGGCGTCGACATCTCCCTGCCGAACTGGCGGGGCCTCGTCGCCCCGTCCGGCATCAGCGACGAGGAACGGCGCGAGCTGACGGACATCGTCACCGCGGCCACCCGCACGGACGCCTGGAAGGACGCACTCGACCGCAACCGCTGGGTCGACAGCGTCGTCACCGGCGACGAGTTCACCGCCTTCATCCGCGAGGACCAGGCCAGAGTCGACGACATCATCAAGGAGCTGGGCCTGTGACCACCCCGACCACCCCGGAACGGGGCCCGGCGGCCTACCTGCGCCGGCGCACCGGTCTCGTCATCCCCCTGCTCCTCCTGGCCACCGGTACTGTGCTGGCGATCGGCACCTTCACCATGGACGTCCCGGCCAACGTCGCCTCACCCGGCCCCCAGCTCTTCCCCCTGGTGATCGCCGCCGCCTGCCTCGTGTTCGCGGTCCTGCTCGGCATCGAGACGCTGCGCACACCCGAGCCCGCAGAGGTCGCGGACCCGGCGACCCCCGCCTCCGCCGACACTCCCGCAGAGGAGGACACAGAGGGGACCGCGAGCGCCGCGAGCGCGTCCGGCACGGACACCCCCGCGACCAGGATCCGCAGCAACCGTCCGGCGGTGGCCGGCGTCGTCGGCACGGTCGTGGCCTTCATCGCCCTGCTCGAACCGCTCGGCTGGCTGATCTGCGGGGCGCTGCTGTTCTGGGGAGTGGCACGCTCCCTCGGCAGCCGACGCCCGGTCTTCGACCTCTTCCTCTCCCTCGCCCTGTCCTCCCTCGTCCAACTGGCCTTCTCCGCGGGACTGGGCCTCGGCCTCCCCCCGGGCGTCCTGGCAGGAGTGCTCTGATGGAATCCCTGACCAACCTCGGCGACGGATTTCTCACGATCCTGACGCCGATGAACATGCTGTGGGTGCTCGTCGGCGCCCTGCTCGGCACCGCCGTCGGCGTACTGCCCGGCCTCGGCTCGGCCATGGCCGTGGCCCTCCTGCTGCCGGTGACCTTCTCCCTCGACCCCGTCGGCGCGTTCATCATGTTCGCGGGCGTCCTCTTCGGCGGCCTGTTCGGCGACTCGACCGCCGGCATCCTCATGAACACACCCGGCAACAGCACCGCCATCGCCGGCTCCATCGAGGGCCACCGCATGGCGAAGTCCGGCAGAGCCGCCCAGGCACTGGCGACCGCCGCCATCGGCGCGTTCGTCGGCGGCATCCTGTCCTCCGTCCTCGTGGTGTTCTTCGCCCCCTATCTGGCCGAACTGGCCACCCTCTTCGGCCCCGCCGAATACCTGGCCCTCTCCGTGTTCGCGTTCGTCGCGATCTCGGCCGTGGTCAGCGACTCCATCCTGCGCGGCCTCGCCGCCCTCGTCATCGGCCTCGCCATCGGGCTCGTCGGCGTCGACGGCATGTCCGGCGCACCCCGCTTCACCGGCGGAATGCCCGAACTGTTCGACGGCATCAACATCGTGGTCATCACCGTCGGCCTGCTCGCACTCGGCGAGGTCATCGCGGTCGCCGCCCGGCAGGGCACCTCGGAGGACCTGCGCGTGATGCCCTCCACCGGCCGCCTCTGGCTGTCCCGCGCCGACATCGGCCGGGCGATGCCCGCCTGGCTCCGCGGCACCGCGATCGGAGTCCCCTTCGGCATCATCCCGGTCGGCGGATCCGAGGTTCCCACCTTCCTCGCCTACGGAACCGAACGCCGCCTGGACGCACGCCGCCGCACACCGATGTTCGGCAAGGGCGCGATCCAGGGCGTCGCGGGACCGGAGGCGGCCGGCAACGCCACCGCGGGCACCGCCATGGGAGCCCTGCTCGCCCTCGGCCTCCCCACCTCCGCCACGGCGGCCGTCCTCCTCGCCGCCTTCCGCCAGTACGGCCTCCAACCCGGCCCGCTGCTCTTCGAACGAGCCAGCGACCTGGTGTGGGCACTCCTCGCGAGCTTCTTCGTGGCGATGGTCGTCCTGCTCGTCCTGAACCTCCCCTTCGCACCCCTGTGGGCCAAGCTCCTCAAGGTCCCGCGCCACTACCTCTACAGCGGCATCACCGTGTTCGCCATGCTGGGCGTCTACGCCACCAGCAGCAAACTCCTCGACCTCGTCCTCGTCCTCGCCATAGGCCTCATAGGGTTCGCGATGCGCCGCTACGGGCTCCCCGTCGCGCCCGTCCTCATCGCGGTCATCCTCGGCCCCCTCGCCGAGACCGAGTTCCGCCGGGCCATGGCCGTCAGCGAGGGCGACCCGACCGTGCTCGTCTCGAGCCCCATCACCCTCACCCTGTACACCCTGCTCCTCCTGGCCGTCACCGGCCTGCTGCTCCAGCGCAGAAGGCACCGGAACCGCACCGCCGCGGCCAGCTGACCACCCGTCGCCCTCGGCCCCGCGCGCCGGTCTGCCGAGCCATGTGCCGGAGGTTTCCTGAGCCCGTCCGCCCGGCTACCCGGCCTCCCCGGAGGCCGGGTAGCCGCGCAACGGACTCGCAGAAGGCCCCGGCGACGGATCCGCCGCCGGAAGGGCCAGCCCGGCAGGAGTGTTCTGAGGCCTGACCCCCCGTGCGCGGTGCAGGAGTCAGTTGCCGCCCGGTGTGCACCCCGGCCGAGGGGCTCTCCCGTCCTCGTCCTCCTCCAGCGGATCAGTGGCGCCCGTTTTCGCACGGGCACGCCTGAAAAAGACCTCGTCCCCCCGCTCACCCGGGCTGTGTCCCTTCCGCCTCGGAAGTCCACGGGTACGAGGAGTCCCCCGAAGAGGTGACGCCCGGGCGACCAGTGTTTCCCATCCGCCTGGCGAGTACCGGCCAGGTGCCGGAGGCTGTGAGTACCCGGATTCCCGCCCACCCGACTCGCTGCACCCGTCCCTCTGCCCGCGCATGGCCTCCGACTCATGGGGCACCCGGCGATGGAACTGTTCCCTCACAGACCGGAGGCTGTGTGTGATCGCCCTGACCCTCGGACGCTGCGGGCGGAGCTGCCCCTCTCCGCGGATGAGCACACCCGGGCGCATGAGGACCACGCAGCGGCCGGACCACGCCTCCTGGGGGACATCCCCCCGGGCGTGGTGAACAGCCACTGCCGAGGGGCAACAACATTTCCGTCCTATCGACGGTCGAGCAACGGACAAGCAAGGAGCGGCCAGGCTCATGACGAAAAGCGTTGTGTCGACGAAGGCCCCGCTCGAGCATGCGGGGAGCACATCGGTCGACGGTATCGCGCCTGATACGGCCCGTGCGGAGAGTGCCGCCCGGTTCTCCGAAGTGGTGGAGCTGATCGAGACGGGCGGAATCGAGTTCCCGCTGCCGGGCGGTGGACGGACGGCGGCCCGGCTGGCGGCGCTGCAGTCTGTCGCGGAGGACGACCTGTGTCTTGCGCGGCTTGTCGAGGGGCACGTGGACGCGCTGGCTGTCCTCGCCGAGCTCGACGGGCCGCAGCCCCGGCCGGGACAGCGCTGGGCCGTATGGGCGGCCGAGCCGCCCGGAACCACCCTGGAGGCCACGCCGTCCGGTGAGGGATGGACCCTGAGCGGCGTGAAGCCGTACTGCTCCGGTGCCCGCAGCTGCACGGATGCCCTCGTCACCGCCCGTACACCGGAAGGGCGACGGCTCTTCGCCGTCTCGCTCGACGCCCTCACGAGCGAGCCCGTTCCCGGCACGTGGCAGGCCATCGGCATGGCCGGCAGCGACAGCCCCGACGTGCGTTTCGAGCGAGCCCGCGGCGCCGCCGTCGGGGGGGTCGACTCGTACGTACGCAGGCCCGGATTCCAGCACGGCGGGATCGGCGTCGCCGCCTGCTGGTACGGCGGGGCTCTGGCCGTCGCACGCACACTGCGCAGCGCTGCGGTCCAGCGCCCGGACCCGCACACCGACGCCCACCTCGGCGCCGTCGACATGCAGTTGCACGCCGCGGAGGCCGTGCTGAGGCACGCGGCAGCCGAGATCGACGCGGACCCGAAGGACCAGCAGGGCGGTGCCCGCGCGCGCAGCCTGCGGGTACGTGCCTTCGCCGAGTCCGTGTGCGCCGAAGTTCTGGCGCGTGTCGGTCGTGCCACCGGGGCGGGCCCTCTCTGCCACGATCTTCGCCATGCCCGCGATGTCGCCGATCTGACCGTCTATGTCCGCCAGCACCACGCAGAACGCAACCTCGCGGAACTCGGCCGGCTCCTGGCCCGACCGCAGGACTCCCGGTGACACAGCTCCCTGACCGCGCCGCACCGGCCGACCCGATCCAGGCGCCGGGTACCGACGAGGCACTGTGGCGTGGCTGGAACGGATGGGACGCGTTGACCCCGGCGCAGCTGCCGCAGACCGGCAAGGTCGTGGTGGTGGCTGCCCACCCCGATGACGAGGTGCTCGGCTTCGGCGGCGCCATGGCGATCCTCGCGGAGCGCGGTGTCATGGTGACCGTGGTCTCTGTCACGGACGGGGAGCGGTCCCACCCGGAAAGCCGCGTCGTCACGCCGGGCGATCTGGCTTCGCTGAGGGCCGAGGAACTGCGGTCAGCCCTCGACGTACTCGGGGTCGGTCACGAGCGTCTCATGCGTCTGCATGTCCCTGACACCGCCGTCAATCTGCACGAGGACCGGATCGTCACCGCGCTCGCGCCCGTCCTCCGCGATGCGGAACTGGTGGTGGCGCCGTGGACGGGCGACAAGCACAGCGATCACGAGGCGACGGGCCGGGCTGCGCGGAAAGCCGCCCGCATCGTCGGTGTGCCGTGTCGGCACTATCCGATCTGGATGTGGCACTGGGCCACACCATCCGATCCGCGCGTCCCCTGGCGTGCGGTTCGGAAGGTCGAACTGCCCCCGCGCGTCATGGCCCGCAAGCGGACGGCCCTCGAGCAGTTCGCTACCCAGATCCACCCGCTCGGCGAAGGCCCGCAGGAGGCCGCGATCCTCCCGCCCGCCGTACTCGCCCATTATCTGCGCCCGAGAGAGGTCCTGTTTCAGTGAGCACCCCGCCGTCCTATTTCGAGGACATGTACCGCACCGTGTCCGACCCCTGGCACCTGACCGAGCGCTGGTACGAGCGGCGCAAATACGATCTCACCCTCGCAGCCCTGCCCCGCCCCCGTTACCGACGGGCTTTCGAACCCGCCTGCTCGGTCGGTGAACTGACCTCCAGGCTGGCCGAACGGTGCGACTCCGTGGTGGCCTGCGACCGGGTCCGGTCGGCCACCGATACCGCCGCCCACCGCAACCGTGCGCAGCCGCACGTCGAGATCCGCCACCTGACGTTGCCGGGGCAGTGGCCGGAGGGCACCTTCGATCTCATCGTGCTCTCGGAACTGCTGTACTACTTCGACCATGCCGAGCTGACCGATCTCCTGAACAGGGCGGTGTCCGCCCTGGAAGAGGACGGCACCCTCATCGCAGTGCACTGGAACCATCAGGTGGCCGAACACCTCCGCACCGGCCGCGAGATCGCAGAAATCCTGTCATCCGTTCCTGAACTGGTTCTGGCGTGCGAGCACCACGAAGCGGACTTCACGCTTCAGACGTTCGGCCGTCGCGGGACGGACGGTACGGCACCTCGGTCCCCGGCCGCGGCGGAGGGCCTGGCGTGATACCGCGCTCCCTGGCCGTCCTCGTCCCTGCCCACGACGAAGAGCATCTGCTTCCCGCTGCGCTGAGGGCCATCAGCAGCGCCGCGGGTCACCCGGCACTACGGCAGGTCAGGGTCGTCACCGTCGTCGTCGCGGACGACTGTGCGGACGACACCGCAGCGGTAGCCGTGCGCGAAGGCGCCCAGGTCGTACGAACCGGTGACAGCAACGTCGGGCGGGCCCGGTCAGCCGCGGCTCACCGGGCCCTGGACATACTGGGCGGCCCGCAGGATGTCTGGCTCGCCTCCACCGACGCCGACAGCGCCGTACCACCGAACTGGCTCGCCTTCCAGTGCGCCCGCGCCCGCGAAGGATGGGACGCGGTCGTCGGAACCGTCACCGTCACGCGCTCGCCCTGCATGACGCCCGGCCTCGAAGCCCTCCACCGACTGCGCTACGCGGCCTCCCGGCCGGCCCACGGGCACTGGCACCACCCCCACGTGCACGGGGCGAATCTCGGGGTCGGCGCGCAAGCGTACCTCGCTGCAGGCGGCTTCCCTCCTGTACCGCTCAGCGAGGACCACGGCCTCGTATCGGCCCTGGCCGAGCGAGGAAGCCGTATTCTGCGCACTGCCGACTGCCCCGTGTTCACCTCGGGCCGTCTCCGCCCTCGCGCTCGAGGCGGTTTCGGGGATCACCTCGCCGGCCTCGCCGAGGAATGAGCACCCTCGCTCCCTGGTCCGGTGCCACGGCGGACCAGACCTGTGCCGGAACCGGCGCCGCCCAACGCCTCACCACGTCCGTGGGACCGCAGCACGCTACGACAGGACACAGGCTGTCGGCATCGGTCTCCAGCACCGTGCTGCAGATCCCGAAGGCCTGTCAGAAGGAAGAGCCGCAGGGAGACCGGCCGAGCGACAGCCGGGTCGTCGAGCGGACCCCGCCACGGCGTCATGCGCAGCCACCGGACGGTGTCGGCAAGATCCTCGGGAGAGGCCGTTCAGATGGTGTCCGAGCGCGACGGTGAGTGACTGAGCGCGTAAGGGATCAGGGCCCCGGCCCTGGGGGCGCCAGGAGGTGGAAGACTGGCGGGCATGGATATCCGCCGTAGGAACAACGTCACCGTTACCGGTTGTCCGGATGGGCCGGTGCTCCTGCTGGCACACGGGTTCGGCTGCGATCAGAACATGTGGCGCCTGGTCACCCCGGCGCTCGCGGTGAGTCACCGGGTGGTGCTCTTCGACTATGTGGGCTCGGGCAGAGCGGACCCGTCGGCCTGGGACGAGCAGCGTTACAGCTCGCTGGAAGGCTATGTCCGGGATGTGATGGAGGTGGTCGAGGAGCTGGACCTGCGGGAAGTGGTGTTCGTCGGGCACTCGGTCAGCGCGATGGTGGGAGCTCTCGCCGCTGCGGCGGCGCCGGAGCGTATCCGCCGGCTGGTGATGATCGCTCCTTCGCCTCGTTACACCGACGACGGGGGCTACCGCGGCGGGTTCAGTGCCGACGACATCGACGAGCTTCTGGAGTCGCTGGAATCGAACTACCTTGGCTGGTCGGCGGCGATGGCTCCATTCATCATGGGCAACGACGACCGCCCCGAACTCGGCCGGGAGCTGACCGCCTCCTTCTGCACGACCGACCCTGAGATGGCGCGGGTCTTCGCCCGCACGACGTTCCTGTCCGACAGCCGGGAGGACCTCAAGGCTGTCCAGGTGCCGACTCTCGTCCTGGAGTGCCGGCAGGACGTCATTGCTCCCCGCGGAGTCGGCGCCTACGTCCGCGATGCGATCCCCGCGAGTCGGCTGGTCACCTTGGAGGCGACAGGACACTGTCCGCAGCTGAGTGCACCGCGGTCCACGGCCGCAGCGATCGTCGACTTCGTCGGAGCCGCCTGATGGCGTGCGCCACGCGCCTCGGCGCCGACGAGGCTCCCGAACCGGACGAGGAAGCGGAGGCCCATGCCACGGACGCGGTCTTCACCTCACTGTTGGAGGACAGCGCCGAGGAGCTGTACGAGCAGGCTGCGTGCGGGTACCTGTCGACGCTGATGGACGGCACCATCGCGAAGATCAACACCACATTGCTGGAGTGGCTCGGCCTGGAGCGGTCCCGGGTGGTGGGGCGGATGCGGTTCACCGACCTGCTGAGCGTGGGCGGCAAGCTCTACCACGAGACCCACTTCGCCCCACTGCTTCAGATGAAGGGCGAGGTCAGCGGTGTCGCCCTGGACATCAACGGGGCTGCCGGGCGGATACCGGTGCTGGTCACCTCGAAGGTGAAGACCAGCGAGGACGGCGAACCACTGCTGATCCGCACCACCGTCTTCGACGCGCGCGACCGTCGTGCGTACGAGGCCGAGCTGCTGCGTGGCCGCCGAGCGGCCGAGGAGGCGCGTCGGCAGGCGGAGGCCGACCGCGTCCGGCTTCAGGAGGCACTCGCTGTCCTGCAGCAGAGTCTGCTGCCCGCCGAGTTGCCCGCAGTTCCCGGTGTAGAAGCCGCCTCCCATTACCACACGGCCTCCCCGGACCTGCTGGGCGGCGACTTCTACGACCTCTTCCGCCTGGACGCCCACCGGTGGGCGTTCTTCCTCGGCGACGTCTGCGGGAAGGGCCCCCGGGCCGCAGCGGTCACCTCGCTGGCCCGTTACACTCTGCGCGCCGCCGCTCTCCACGACCCCGACCCCGTCACCGCACTCACCACCCTGAACACGGTGCTGCACGATCGGTACTCGAGCGGCGAAGGCCGCTACTGCACGGCCATATTCGGCGTCATTCAGCCCGACGACCGCCACGTCGAGGTGCGGCTGGCCTCCGGAGGACATCCTTCCGCTCTGGTCCAGCGCGCCGATGGCAGCGCCGAGTATCTCCACACCCCCGGCGGTATGCTCATCGGCGTCCTTCCCCAGGCCCGGTTCGCCGCCGCCCGCGCCCGTCTGTACCCCGGCGACACCCTTCTTTTGTACACCGACGGTCTGACCGAGGCCCGGCCCGGACCGGACCGCTCGCTGTACGGCGACGAAGCCCTGCGCGCCTTCGCCACTGACCTGCCCGCACAGGGTCCGCAGGCATTGATCACGGCGCTCACCGGTCTGCTTGCCTCTTTCGGTGACGGACTCGACGACGACACCGCGCTGCTGGCCCTCGGCGTTCCCACCCTGTCTGCAACCCCGGAAGTGACAACCTGACATGAGCCCGCTGACGATCACCACCCGCCTCGTCGCCACCGGTCCCGTACTGGAGATCATCGGCGCTCTGGAGTACGAGACCGCGCCCGAACTCCGCAAGGCCGTGGACGGCCTCACTTTTGCAGGAGGGCAATGGCTGGTTCTTGACCTGGCCGGTCTGGACTTCTGTGACTCCAGCGGAATCAGCGCCCTGATCTCAGCCCGAAGCCTGGCCATCGAGCAAGGCGGCGGAATAGCCCTGGCCGCTGTTCCCGCCCGCATAGCCCGCACATTGGGCATCATCGGTCTGGACCAGGTCTTCACCATCTTCCCGGACGTCGCGACCGCCACCGATCGGGATCTGATGACCGGGCGAGTACCGGCTCCCCACTGGTGACAGCCCTTCCGCTTCGCGATGCCCCGTCGCGAGGCTCAGCCCCTTGTCCTCGCAGAGGAACTCGGCGGCCGGTAGGAGCCGTCCATAACCGGCGGGCGAGGAGGTCTCTGGAGACCCGGAACGGCTTCAATGACCCGGAACGGGCCCGGACGGAATGCCGCCCGGGCCCGGGCACGAGGGTCAGGCATCCTCGAGGGTGCCGTGCTGGTGCTTGCGCATCCACTCGTCCCCCCGGGTGACCGGCCTCAGACGGTTACCTTCGCAGGCTCGTTGCCGTCCTTGTCCCCGTCAGCCCCGTCGGCATTTCGTCCCTTCACGTATGCGAGGAAGCTGTTCAGCTCGCGCTTGACCACAGGGGCGAGCAGGTAGAGGCCGATGATGTTGATGACGGCGAGGGTGAAGAGGACCGCGTCGGCCAGGTCGATGAGGGTCTGCAGAGTGAGCAGGGATCCTGCGACGGCAAACAGGGTGTAGAGGCTCTTGTAGACGGTCTCGCTGGTGCGGCTGCGGCCGAAGAGATACGTCCAGGACTTGAGGCCGTAATAGCCCCAGGTCAGAACGGTCGAGATCGCGAAGAGCAGCACCGCTACCGTCAGGACGTAGGGGAACCAGGGGAGTACGGTCTCGAACGCGTCCGAGGTGATCGTCACGCCGCCGATGGACTCGCCGTTGCGGGCTTCGCCCCAGCTGGCCGGATTGGCGATGACGATGGTCAGCGCCGTCATGGTGCAGATGATGACGGTGTCGATGAACGGCTCCAGCAGTGCGACCAGGCCCTCGCTGGCCGGGTGCTCGGTCTTGACCGCGGAGTGGGCGATCGGGGCGGAGCCGATACCGGCCTCGTTGGAGAACGCGGCACGCTGGAAGCCGATGATCAGTGCGCCGAGGATGCCGCCCGCGACACCCTCGGGGTTGAAAGCGCCCTCGATGATCGTGCTGACCGCTGCGGGCACGGCGGTGATGTTGACCAGGATGACGACGAGGCAGGCGGCGATGTAGATGCCGGCCATCGCGGGGATGAGGCGGCTGGTGACCTGGGCGATGGAGCGGATGCCGCCGAGGAGCACAATGCCGACGAGCGCGGCGACGAGAATGCCGAAGACGAGGGCGCCGCCGGAGGAGCCCATCGCGCCGTTCTCTCCGCCGGTGACGGAGACGAGTTGGGCATAGGACTGGTTGACCTGGAAGAGGTTGCCGCCGAAGAGTCCGAAGAAAAGGATCATGATCGAGGCGAGAACGGCGAGGACCTTGCCGAAGGTCCTGCCGCTGTCGCCGAAGCGCTCGGCCAGTCCCTTGGGCAGGTAGTGCATGGGCCCGCCGGAGACGGTGCCGTCGGTGTGGACCTCGCGGTACTTCACACCGAGGGTGACTTCGACGAATTTGGTGGCCATGCCGAGCAGGCCGCAGAGGATCATCCAGAACGTGGCTCCGGCGCCACCGATCGAGACCGCGACGGCCACACCCGCGATGTTCCCCAGGCCTACCGTGCCGGAGACAGCGGCGGTCAGCGCCTGGAAGTGGTTGACCTCGCCTGTCGCATTCTTGTCGTCGTACTTCCCGCGCACCACGTTCACGGCGAGCCGGAACTTGCGGACCTGGACGAAGCCGAACCAACCGGTGAAGACCAGTCCCGCCACCACCAGCCATGTGACGATGAGCGGCACGTCCGCTCCGCCGATGCTGACCGAGTAGAAGACGATCTCACCCAGCCACTTGGCTATGGGCTCGAAGAAGCCGCTGACGGAGTCATCGATGTTCTGCGTGATGGAGTCAAGTGACACTGGTTACCTTGAGGACGCGGGAGTGGGGGACTGGGAACGCCTTCACTGCCCGGGAGGAGCCGACGGTGCTGTGCGGACGGCTGTATGGCATCTGCGGCGCAGAAGAGAGCCAGGGACCTCGAGAACTGCGGCAGGGCTTCCCGTACTCCGTTTGAACAGGCTGAGAGAACAACGGAGTTGGATAGTTCTACCATGCCCTTTACTAAAATTTTAGTGATGTAAATCACAGTCGAAGCGATCAGGCGTGCGGGCGTCGAGAGTGTGACGTGATCGTTATCCGAACTGTCCGTCACGCCTGCCGGGCATCTTCGGGGCGATGGTCCGTGACGTGTGGCGGCAGCTCGTGCCGGGCCTGCGGCAACTGCGCGATCCGTGCACGGGTGACGAGACGGCGCCCGAGGGGATCGTCGTGGGGTCGTGGTCACAGGTGGCCCGGTCCCGGAGTCACCACCTGCACCTCCAGCTGGAAGGCTTGATGGCGGGCGTTCCGGGAGTCGGGGGCGACCGGGGCGAACTGTGCGGGTGGGGAGTCGCTCCCGCTCGGCTTCTTCAGGGGCCGAAAGCCCTGAGGGTCGCGTCGACGAGCGAGTCGGCGTACGCGGCGGTCAGCGGACCGCTCCGATGCAGCCACCGCTGGAAGAGGGGGGCGTAGAGCATTTCGAGGACCAGGTCGAGGTCGGCCTCGGTGTCGAGCTGACCGGCTTCCTGGGCGCGGCGCAACCGGGCCTTCTTCGCTGCTTCCAGTGGCCGGGCCAGCTTCTCGCGGTACTCGGCAGCCAGCGCGGCATCGTTGGTGATCTCGGTGTTGAGCGCCCGGATCAGCCTGTCGAAGGACGGGTCGGTGAACTCCTCCGCCGTGGCGCGCATGACGAGCTTGAGGTCCGTCCGGAGGTTGCCCGTGTCCGGCAGCGCGACCGATTGCCCGCCCGCGTCCTCGCTCAGAGCCAGAAGGGCGGCGAAGACGACCGCGCTCTTCGACGGCCACCGCCGATAGATCGTCTGCTTGCCGACCCCGGCACGGGTGGCGATGGCTTCGACGGTGACCTTCTCGTATGCCTGCTCCACCACCAGGGCGCGGGCAGCCGCGAAGATCGCCTGCCGCGACCGCTCCTTGCGCCGGGAGTGGTCCGGCCCCTTCTCGATGGGCATGTGTTCAGCCTACCCGGAAGTGAAACGAGACGATCCGTTTTGATTGGCCTCCAGTGATGCCCTACATTCGAATCGAATCGAGACGAACCGTTTCCTTTACTGAGAGTGAGGTGCCGTGGGGAATCCAAGAGTCTGGCTCATCACCGGTGCGTCACGCGGCCTGGGCAGAGCTTTCGCCGAGGCCGCCCTGGCGGGCGGCGACCGAGTGGTGGCTGCCGCCCGCGACGTCCGGCCCCTTGCGGAACTGAACGAGAAGTACCCCGCCCACCTGGTCCCGCTTCCGCTGGACGTCGCCGACCGGCAGGGCGTGTTCGACGGGATGGAGCGGGCGGCATCTGCGTTCGGCGGGCTGGACCTTGTCGTCAACAACGCAGGCGGGATGCTCTACGGCATGGTGGAGGAAGCCACGGAGGAACAGATCCGGGCGCACATGGATGTGAACTTCTTCGGCGCTGTGTGGGTGGCTCAGGCGGCCCTTCCTTACCTGCGCGCCCAAGGCGGGGGACGGCTCTTCCAGGTCACCTCGATGGGCAGCGGCGGCGGCATGGCCACAGTCGGGGTCTACGGCGCGGGCAAGGCCGCGCTGGACGCGGTCAGTGAGGCGCTGGCGATGGAGGTCGAAGGATTCGACGTCAAGGTCACCATCGTGCAGATGGGCGGCTACAACACCGGCCTGTTCACCGCCGGCACCACGACCACCGAACCCCTGCCGAAGTATCAGCCCCTGCGCACCGCGATGGAGGCGATGTGGGGCGACGCTGTCGGCCCGGAGCCGGAAACCGCCGCCCCGGTCATCATGGAACTGGCCGCACTGCCGGACCCGCCCCGACGGCTGATAGTCGGCACCCAGTCCTTTGATCACGTCTTGGAGATGGGCCGTGCCCGAGCGGATCTGTACCGTTCCTGGGAGCACCTCAGCCGGATCGCCCCTGGCTGACCCGGTCCCGCGCCACTTCCTTCCCGTCCTCGCCCGTTGCGGTAGCGGGCAGGGCGGGGAAGGAGGTGAATCCCCTGTCCGGCGCGCAGCCGACGACCCACAGCAGATCCGCGAGACGGTCGGTACCGGGGACCCAGGCCCACAGCCGTGACCGCGAGGAGGAACGGCTCCAGGTACACCGGGGCGGCGACCACCGAATGGCGCACCGGTCCTGCGCCGGCTGGCTTTCCCGGGATCCTGTTTCTACGTCATCTCACTCTGACCCGAGATGCATGTTCCCGTCGCGCACGGGCCGTGTCGGCGCCCTGCGGTCCAGTACACCTCGTTGGTGCTCAGCGGACACCGTGTCTGCGATAGCGGATGTGGGTGGTCAGCGGTGAGTGAAGCACTTCGACGGGCTCGAAGCCGAAGGTCTCGACGCCTCCGAATATGCGCTCGCCGCTGCCGAGCAGGACGGGTGCGACATCTAGAGTCAGCTCATCGATCGCGCCGGCATTGAGGGCCTGTCGGACCGTCGATGCGCCGCCGGCGATATCCACGCCTCTGCCGCCGGCGGCCTCGAGAGCCTGCGCGTACGCGGCGTCGAAGCCTTCGGTGACGAAATGGAAGGTGGTCCCCCCTTCCCTTGTGATCGATTCGTGGGCGTAGCGAGTGAGCACGAAGACGGGGGCGTGGTAAGGAGGCTCGGGGCCCCACCATCCCTCCCACGTCTCGTTCCACTCACCTCGCATGGGCCCGAACATGTTTCGGCCCATGATGTAGGCGCCGCGCGGGCGCATCAGCCAGTTGTTGGCCGTCCTGTCAGCTTCGGTCGCTCGTGGGTCGCCCATATGCCAGCCATGCAGCTCTTGCCCACGCTTACCCAGAGGATTGTCCCGGCTCCGCTCGGGCCCAGCGACGAAGCCGTCGAGTGATATGGGACTGCTGCACGGTTGGGTGACACCTGACCTGGCTTGCTGAGAGGCAGCCTGGAAGGATGTTGCAGTGCCCAAGCCGTATCCCAAGGAGTTCCGCGAGGACGTCGTGCGGGTCGCGCGCAACCGCGAGCCCGGCGTCACCCTGGAACAGATCGCCGCCGACTTCGGCGTCCACCCGATCACGCTGTCGAAGTGGCTGCGCCGCGCCGACACCGATGAGGGCGCCAGGCCCGCAACGGCGTCGGGTGAGTCCGCCGAGCTGCGCGAGGCCCGCAAGCGCATCCGCCTCCTGGAGCAGGAGAACGAGGTGCTGCGCAGGGCCGCGGCGTATCTGTCGCAGGCGAAACTGCCGTCAAAATGATGTACCCGCTCGTCCGCGAGCTGGCCGCCGCCGCTGCCCCACGCAGGGTGCCGGTGGCGGTGACGTGCCGGGTGCTCAAGCCGGCCCGCCAGCCCTACTACCGGTGGCTGGCCTCACCGGTCACCGACACCGAACTCGCCGAGGCATACTGGGCGAACGCCCTGTTCGACGCACATCGCGACGATCCCGAATTCGGGCACCGCTTCCTCCTCGACGAGGCCCGCGCCGCCGGTGAGCCGATGGCCGAGCGGACCGCCTGGCGGATCTGCAGGGACAACGGCTGGTGGAGCGCGTTCGGCAAGCGCAAGGGCCGTGGGAAGACCGCCAAGGCCGGGCCCCCTGTCCACGACGACCGGGTCCGGCGCGACTTCACCGCCGACGGGCCGAACCGGCTGTGGCTGACGGACATCACCGAACACGCCACCGGCGAGGGCAAGCTGTACCTGTGCGCGGTCAAGGACGTCTACTCGGGCCGCATCGTGGGCTACTCCATCGACGCCCGGATGAAGTCCAGCCTCGCCGTCAGAGCCCTTGAATCCGCCGTCGCCCGCCGCGGCCAGGTCGCAGGATGCATCGTGCATTCCGACCGCGGGTCGCAATTCCGCTCACGGAAATTCGTCGCAGTTCTCGCACGTCACAGCATGATCGGATCGATGGGGAGAGTCGGTGCCGCCGGCGACAACGCGGCCATGGAGAGCTTCTTCGCGCTGCTGCAGAAAAACGTCCTCGACCGCCGCACCTGGGCCACCCGCCAGGAACTACGGATCGCGATCGTCACCTGGATCGAGCGCACCTACCACCGCCGCCGGCGCCAGAAACGCCTGGCCCGATTGACCCCCATCGAGTACGAGACCATCATGACCCCAGCCGCAGCCCTGGCTGCATAAACCCCGCTGTCACCCAACCGTGCAGCAGTCCCGGCCGCGTCCGCGAGGCGAATCGTGTCGCGGACGCGGCCTCGTCGACTGTCGGGCGATATCCGCGGGCCGCTCACCACGACGATCGGTTCAGCGGTGGGCGACGACTTCCACAGTGATCTTGAGATGCCGCCCCGTCATGCCCTTGGCCTTGGTGATGCCGAAGGCGTACCTGTCGATCGTAGTAGTACCGCTCGCTGTCATCCGCTTGCCCTCGTGGGCGACCGTGCCGAGTGTGACAGCGAGCGGCTGGGTCACCTCGCATACCGTCAACTCGCCGTGCAGAGTGGCCTCAGCGCCGGAATGTTCCAGATACCGGCTCCGGAAGCCGATCTCGGGAAACCGGGCCACGTCCAGGTAGTCAGCGGACCTGACGTGGTCGTCACGCTGCTGATTGCCCGACGTGAAGCTTCCTGCGTCCATCACGACGTGCACCAACGACTCTTCAGCTCGATCTGCCACAGTGATCCGGCCATGGCCGACGGTGAAGGTACCTCGGACGGGGAGTAACCCGAACATGGCGCGTGTGTCGAAGAGGACCGTTGATGCCACTGGATCGATCTCGTATGTACCTGCGGCTGGTAAAAGCAGGTTCTCCGGTGCTGTCATGAGCGCGTAGCCTCCGTGTGCTGAAGATCAACCCGTGAGGGGTCAGCCTCTCGCAGCAGCAGCGGGTGTGCCAGCCCCTGACTGATCGTTTCGGATCGCGACGGCCTGTGCGGGCCCACCCTGAGGCACCGGCGGATCTCGCGCTCGTCTGCCGCCTACGATCCGTTCGGTCCCCGGACATCTGCACCCGGACCCGTACGACACTCCTCCGGATACGTGAACCAGCGGGCGCTTCAGCCATCTCCCCGTACATGTCCCCATGGATGAGGCCGGCCCTGTCGGGGTGGCCGTGTCCGTCGGCTGGTGTGCTCTGCCCGACGGGCTGATCTCTGCGCCGTGAACTTGCTGTCCACTGTCCAGGCACGGGGCTGCAGTGTGCCTGGCGGCCACGGGCGGTAGCTGCGGACTCACGGCGCCTTCGGGCTGCGCGTTTCCTCACGCGCTTCACGGACACAGTGTGCGCGGCAGCATGATGGTCTACTGCAACGGGTGACCACGTGTCTGACCGGTCGGTACGAGGACTGCCGGCGGCGAGCGGATGAGGCTGTGATGAGTGAACTGGCGAAGCCCGAGATCGACCTGCCGGTGGGTGAGGCTCCCACCGAGTTGACCACCCGTGACCTCGTGGCCGGGGACGGGCTCGAGGCGAGGCCGGGCAGGGTCGTCCATGTGCACTACGTCGGGGTCACCTTCGAGTCCGGAAAGGAGTTCGACGCCTCCTGGGACCGGGGCCGGACGTTCAAGTTCGCCGTGGGCGGCGGCAAGGTCATCAAAGGGTGGGACCGCGGTATCAGAGGGATGAGAGTCGGCGGCCGGCGCGAGATCATCGTTCCCCCGCGCCTCGGCTACGGCGACCTGTCACCCTCACCCTCGATCCCGGCGGGCTCGACACTCCTCTTCGTGGTCGACCTGCTCTCCGTCGCCGTATGAAGGCTCCCGCTGTGCGGCGGCCTCCGCGCCCACCACCGGAGGCGGGGGAACCGGCCTCCCCCCGTCGAGGGTGAGAGCAGAGGGGGAGGCCGGGTGTCATTCGGCCATGCGGTAGTTCCTGTGACCGGATCGGTCGAGAGGGGCGCAGCGGCCCCGTGAAGCCGGTATCGGCGGGAGGCGAGTGGAACATCTGGACCGGGGTACGAGTCGGGCCGGCAGATGAGGAGTGCTACTGCGGACGACGGCCAGAGCGTGGCAGCGGACCCGGCAGCAGTCTCATCGAGAAACTGTCTGGCATCTGCATGCGAGAGTCTTCCGCCAGCGACCGGTCCGAGCGGCCTGTCCGGCGCGAAGGCACTCGCGGCTGTACCGTGATCATCGCTCACCCAGTCCTCGGTGAGCGTCAGGAAGGAAGTCTCCGTGGTCCATGTAGAACGACAGATCACCGTCCAGCACCCGTTGGCGGAGGTGGTGCGCTACCTGGCCGATTTCTCTCATGCGGTCGACTGGGACCCGGGGACGCAGGAATGCGAACGCATCGGCGAAGGCCCTCTGGCCGAAGGCGCTCAGTGGCACAACGTCTCCGAGTTCCGTGGCCGGCGCACAGAGCTCCAGTACCGGTTGGTCACGCTGACTGACGACCATGTGGTCTTCGAGGGCAAGAACAAGACCGCCACCTCACGCGACGACCTGAGCATGCGGGCCGACGGAGAACACACGGTCGTCACCTACCGCGCGACGATCCGGTTCCACGGCCTGGCGCGCCTGGCCGATCCCTTCCTGCGCCGCGAATTCGAGCGCCTGGGCGACGAGATCACCGTCAGCATGCCTGCCGCCATCGGCGGGCAGGCAGCATGACCCCGTAGGAAACGAAGCTGCCGATAGCCGCAGGGGGCGAGATCGCGTCCTGAGACCTGTCGCGTATCTCCGGGCAGCCGGGCATGAGGCCCGCCACGCGTGGGGATCGGCGGCGTGAGGCGTTCGGGGGTGTCGTTCGCTCCGCCATCCACGGGGTGGTCGTGATCGGTGATGCAGACGCCTCGGAGCCCCCCGGTGCGCCGACAGCGCACAGTACGTGCCCCTCCGAGGAGTGCGCCGGAAGGTCTGTGGCCACGGTCCGGCGCCGCTCGTGCGTCCGGCCGATGGCGCCGGAAACCTGAGGGGGTTGCGGCGCCATCGGTGTGCCGGTCCGGTACCTGGAGACGGATCCGGGCGCTATGTCCGGAATGGCTCGGGAGCTGGTCCGTGATCGCTGGGAACCGGCTGCTGGTGGGGAAAGGCTGTCAGGCCGCTCTCTGTTCCGCTGTCCGTTTCGGGTCGTGGTGGATGGAGTGTGCGCCGCCGGTCAGCGGCAGGCCCGTTCCGCCGCGTTTCGCCGCGATGATCTCCGCGGCGATGGACAGGGCTGTTTCTTCGGGTGTGTGGGCTCCGAGGTCCAGCCCGATGGGGGATCGCAGCCGTGCCAGCTCGTGATCGTTCAGTCCTGCCTCACGCAGCCGCCGCAGCCGGTCTTCGTGGGTCCGGCGCGAGCCCATCGCACCGATGAACGCGACCGGTCTCCGGAGCGCTTCGGTGAGCAGGGGTACGTCGAACCGGGCTTCGTGGGTGAGGACGCACAGCACGGTGCGTTCGTCGGTCCGGGTGGTCCGCAGGTAGCGGTGTGGCCAGTCGACGACGACTTCGTCGGCCTCGGGGAAGCGGGCCCGGGTGGTGAAGGCGGGTCTGGCGTCGCACACGGTGACGTGGTGGCCCAGGAACTTGCCGACCTGCACCAGGGCCGTGGCGAAGTCGACGGCACCGAACACGATCATGCGGGGTGGTTCCACGCTGCACTCGACGAGCAGGGTGAGCCCGCCAGGGCAGTGCGAGCCGTCCTCGGAGAGGGCGACGGTGCCGGTCCGGCCGGTGTCCAGCAGGGCCCGTGCCTCGGCCGC
This sequence comes from Streptomyces sp. NPDC006296, assembly GCF_040613235.1. Lineage (NCBI taxonomy): Bacteria > Bacillati > Actinomycetota > Actinomycetes > Kitasatosporales > Streptomycetaceae > Streptomyces > Streptomyces sp. NPDC006296. The sequence continues at coordinate 99,116 of NZ_JBEXRT010000021.1, forward strand.
CGCCGTGCGGTCCAGCTCCGTGCGGCCGCCGAGCCCACCCTCGTGGCTGCCGTCGGGGCGGACCAGCAGGGCCCGGCCGAGCAGCTCCGCCGGGCCGCATACGATCCGGGCGAGCGCCGCCTGCCCGCCTGAGACTGCGGCGGAGGTCGCGGCCCGCAGCACTTCACGTTGCGGTGATCCCTCATGGACCGGTGTGACCATGATGTCGAGGACCCCGCCGCAGGTCAGGCCGACGGCGAAGGCGTCCTCGTCGCTGTAGCCGAAGCGTTCGCGTACGGTTCGGCCGTCCTGGAGGGCCTGGGCGCACAGTTCGTACACGGCGCTCTCCACGCAGCCGCCGGAGACCGAGCCGATGGCTGTGCCCTGGGTGTCGACGGCGAGGGCCGCTCCGGGGCCGCGTGGGGCGCTGCCGTCCACGGCGACGACGGTGGCGACCGCGAACTCCCGGCCCTCGTCCATCCAGGTGTTCAGCGTGTCGGCGATGTCAAGCATCCGCCGCTCCGCTGTCCGTGGGCGGAAGTGCGGGTGCCGCGAGGACACGGTCGGGGCGGATGGGCAGATTCCGGTGGCGTACGCCGGTGGCGTGCCAGACCGCGTTGGCGACGGCCGCGGCCGCGCCCACGATGCCGACCTCGCCGACTCCCTTGATCCCGATGGGGTCGTCGGGGTCGTGGTCGTCCACCCAGTCGGCCTCGATGGCGGGCACGTCGGCGTGTGTGGCCACGTGGTAGCCGGCGAGGTCGGGGGAGTAGTGGCGGCCGGTGTTGCGGTCGCGGACCGCCTCCTCGTGCAGGGCCATGGAGATACCCCAGGTCATTCCGCCGACCAGTTGGTTGCGGGCGGTGAGCGGGTTCACGATCCGGCCGGCCGCGAAGATGCCCAGCATGCGGCGGACCCGGACCTCGCCGGAGGCGGTGTCCACGGCGACCTCCGCGAACTGGGCGCCGAAGGAGTGCCGTTCCTTCTGCGCGAGGGCGCCGAGGGCCTCGGTGGTGTCGGAGCGCACGGTGATCCCCTCCGGCGGGATGTCCGGGGCCGTCGCGAGCCGTTCCCGCAGTTCGGTGGCGGCCGCGGTGACCGCCCAGGCCCAGGAGCGGGTGCCCATGGAACCGCCGGCGATCATCGCGGGGCCGAAGTCGCTGTCGCCGATCCGGACGTGGACCCGTTCCGGGGTGGTCTCCAGGGCGTCGGCGGCGATCAGGGTGAGCGCGGTGCGGGCGCCGGTACCGATGTCCGCGGCGGCGATCCGTACGATGTAGGAGCCGCTCGCCTCCGCCGTGACCAGGGCCGTGGACGGCATGGCTCCGGCGCCGAAAGAGGCTGCCGCCATTCCTGTGCCGAGCAGCCAGCGGCCGTCGCGGCGGATGCCCGGACGGGGGTCGCGGTCCGCCCAGCCGAACCTGCGGGCGCCCTCGCGGAGGCAGGCGGCCAGGTTGTTGCTGCTGAACGGGAGGCCGGATACGGGTCCGGTCTCGGGCTCGTTGCGCAGGCGGAGTTCGACCGGGTCGACACCGGCGCGTTCGGCCAGTTCGTCGAGGGCCGACTCGATCGCGAACGACCCCGGTGCCTCGCCCGGCGCCCGCATCCAGGTGGGGGAGGGCACGTCGAGGCGTACGACGTGGTTGGCCGTGCGGTGGGCGTCGGCGTCGTACAGGATCCGGGCGACGCCCGCGCTCGGCTCGACGAACTCGTAGACGGTCGAGGTCTGGTTGAGCGAGCGGTGTTCCAGGGCGCGGAGCCGGCCGTCGGGGTCCGCGCCGAGCCTGACCCGCTGGGCGGTGGGGCTGCGGTATCCGGCCAGCGAGAACGTCTGGCGTCGCGTCAGGACGACGCGTACCGGCCGCTGGAGTGCGGTGGCGGCCATGACCGCGGACACCTGGTGAGCGCGCAGGCCCTTGCTGCCGAACCCGCCGCCGATGTGCTCGGAGCGCACCCGTACCGAGGACACGTCGAGGGAGAACAGCGTGGCCAGCTCCGACTGGACCCAGCCGGCGCCCTGGTTGGAGTCGACGACCTCCAGCCGTCCGTCCTCCCACCGGGCGGTGGCCGCGTGCGGCTCCATCATGCTGTGCTGTTCCTCGGGGGTGGTGTACTCCTCGTCCAGCACGACGGCGGAGGCGGCCAGCCGGCCCTCCAGATCGCCCTTCTCGGTCTCCGCGGGCATGTGACCGGCGGCCGGGTAGGCATCGGGGTCGTCCGCGGTCAGCACGGTGGTGTGCGGCTCCCGGTCGTACGTCACCACCAGCGTCTCGGCTGCCTCCCTCGCCTCCTCGGGGGTCTCGGCCACGACCAGGGCGACCGGCCAGCCGGCGAACGGCACCCTGTCGTGCTGGAAGACGACGGCGGCCGGGTCCGGTGGGGTGCCGAGCATGCCGACGTAATCGGTGTGCAGGCGCGGGGCGTTGCCGTGGTGGAGCACGGTGAGGACGCCCGGCATGGCGAGCACCGGGGCGGTGTCGATGTCACGAATGCGCCCGCGGGCGACGGTGGAGAGGACCAGCCAGCCGTGGGCCAGGCCGGCGAAGGGGATCTCGCCGGCGTAACGCGCGGTGCCGGTGACCTTCTCGCGGCCCTCGACCCGGGTGCGGGCGGTGCCGACGGCCGTGCGCAGCGCCGGGGGGCCCGGCGTGGTGGTGGTCATCGGGCGTCACCTTCCGCCAGTTCGGTCAGGACGGAGACCACGAGGTTGCGCATGAGGGTCACCTTGTATCCGTTGTCGGGCAGTGGTGCGGCGGCGGCGAGTTCGGCGTCCGCGGCGGCCGCGAAGGTCGCGCCGGTGGCCGGTGCGCCGGTCAGGACGGTCTCGGCGGCACGGGCACGCCAGGGCCGGGAGGCGACGGCTCCCAGGGCGAGCCGCGCCTCGCGGACCCGCCCGTCCTGCACGTCCAGTGCGGCGGCGACGGACCCGATGGCGAAGGCGTAGGAGGCGCGCTCGCGCACCTTGCGGTAGCGGGAGTGGGCGGCGACCGGCGCCGGGGGCAGGGTGATGTGGGTGATCAGTGCGCCGGGCGGCAGGTTCGTCTCGCGGTGCGGGGTGTCGCCGACAGGGAGGTAGAGGTCGGTGAGCGGCACCTCGCCCGGCCCGTCGAGGGTCTCGTAACGGACCTGGGCGTCGAACGCCGTCAGGGCCACGCCCATGTCGGAGGGGTGCACGGCGACGCAGTGGTCGGAGGCACCGAGGACCGCGTGGTTGTGGTGCTCACCGGCGACGGCCGGGCAGCCGCTGCCGGGGACGCGCTTGTTGCACGGTCCGCTGACGTCGGTGAAGTAGCCGCAGCGGGTGCGCTGGAGCAGATTGCCGCCGACCGTGGCCATGTTGCGCAGCTGCCCGGAGGCTCCGGCCAGCACGGCCTGGCTCAAGGCCGGGTAACGACGGCGGACGTCGGGGTGGGCCGCCAGATCGCTGTTGGTGACGGTCGCCCCGATACGCAGGCCGCCGTCCCCCGTGGACTCGACCCGGTCCAGCGGCAGTTCGCGCACGTCGACGAGGAGGGCGGGGCGTTCGACGCCGCTCTTCATCAGGTCGACCAGGTTGGTGCCACCGCCGAGGAACCGCGCGTCCGGTCCGGTCGCGAGCAGGTCGAGGGCACCGGTGACGTCCTGGGCGCGCCGGTAGTCGAACTCCTTCACGCGGCGGCCTCCTCGGCTGTTGCCGTACGGGCCTCTTCGTGGGCCCGGGCGCCCTGGGCGACGGCCTGGACGATGGAGACGTACGCACCGCAGCGGCACAGGTTGCCGCTCATCCGTTCGCGGATCTCTTCGGGTGTGAGGGGTGGTGGCACCGACTCGGGGCGCACGTCCGCGGTGGCGGCGCTCGGCCAGCCGGCCGCGTGCTCCTCGATGACGGCGATGGCCGAGCAGACCTGGCCGGGCGTGCAGTAGCCGCACTGGTAGCCGTCGAGGTCGAGGAACGCCTGCTGGACGGGGTGCAGGTCCTCGCCGTCGGCGATGCCTTCGATGGTGGTGATCTCGCGTCCCTCGGCCGCCACCGCGAGATGGAGGCAGGAGACGGCGCGGCGCCGGTCGACCAGGACCGTGCAGGCCCCGCACTGCCCCTGGTCGCAGCCCTTCTTGGTGCCGGTGAGGCCGAGGCGCTCGCGCAGGGCGTCGAGGAGTGTGGTGCGGTGGTCGACGGACAGGTGGTGCTTCTCGCCGTTGATGTCCAGAGCGACCGTACGGGTGGTCGACGAGGGTGCTGGAACCATGATCAGCTTTCTTCGGTGTCCGGTGACGGGGAGATCGGCGCGACGGCAGCCGTCCGGGTGCACAGCCCGATGCGTACCGGCACCGGGCCGCGCTAAGGTAGCCCTAACCGGACTGCTGTCCGCTTGGACGACCAACGTAACGGACAGTTGTCCGCTTAACAAGGACGGAACTCCGCCACACACACGTCAGGAGGACGCGTGTCCCAGCAGAAGAAGGAAACGCCCGCGCGTTCGGACGCCGTGCGCAACCGCGAGCGCATCCTGCACGTCGCCATGACCGAGCTGACGGTGCGCCCGGACGCCCCCCTGAGCGCGATCGCGAAGAAGGCAGGCGTCGGACAGGGCACGTTCTACCGCAACTTCCCCCACCGCGAAGCACTCGTCCTGGAGATCTACCGCTACGAGATGCAACAGGTCGCCACCGCCGCGGCCGAGCTCCTGTGCAGCCGCGCACCCGACGCGGCCCTGCGCGAGTGGATGGACCGACTCGCCCGGTTCGCCATGACCAAAGCCGGACTCGCCGACGCGATCCGGCTGGTCACAAGCACACCGGGCGGCCCGGCCAAACCCGGACCCGCCCCGGTGATGGAAGCCGCCGGAACGCTGCTCCGCGCCAACGAGGAGGCCGGCACCATCCGGCCGGGCGTGACCCCGGACGACTTCTTCCTGGCCATCGCCGGCCTCTGGCAGCTGGATCCGCAGGAAGACTGGCAGCCCAGGGCCGCCCGCCTGCTGGACCTCGTGATGAACGGACTGCGCGCGGGGGCGCCCGGCCACTGAGAGCTGCGGGCCGGTGGTCCCACCCGCGACGAGCCACCGGATCCGACGGCTGCGGACCCTCGCTGCTGACCTCGGGATCGAGACCCGCGGTCACACCCGGTCGACGGTGGCCGGAATTCGCTCAACGGTGGACCTAACAAGCCGGTCCGGCCGTGGTGATCGGCCACCCGCTCCACCGAGACGGATGCCGACCGCTGCCGCCGGCCCTTCTCGTGGCGCCTCGCAAGCAGAACACACGTTTCGCCTGTTCAGGCAGACACCCAGGTCACCGGTACGCCGACCGCGTTCGGCCACCGCGCCACCCACGGCACCGCGCGGGGACCACCTTCACCGGCGAGCCCCGACGTCGCCCACGTCCGCCCGCCTCTCCTTCGCCCACCCACGCCCCCTCACCGACACCCGGCGGCGCTGCCCCGTCCTCCCTGCCGCCCGGGGCCGGCGAGATCCTCCGGACCAACGGCACGCGAGCGGGAACTCAGGCCCGCTCAGGACGCCTGCAGCGGTGGTACTCGCGTACGACGGTGAATCCGGCCGATCGGTAGAGCTCCACCGCGGCCTCGTTACTCGCCGGTGTCAGGACGGCCACCGCACTCGCGCCCCGGTCGGCGAGAGCCGCGCACACGCCCCGCACGGCCTCGCGGCCGTAGCCGTGGCCGCGACGTTCCGGGTGGGTGCCGACCGGTTCGAGCAGGCCGCATCGGCCCACACCCCCGAACCAGCCGGTCGCGGCGGCCGCGGGGTCCCCGCCCGGGGTGCGCACAAGGGCCTCCACGAGCAGGTGGCCCGCCGGGGACGCCCGCATCGTCTCCCAGTGCTTCAGGGCGAACTTCGAACCGGGGAAGGCCGACCTGTGGATCAGCACCCGGTCGGACGCGTCGGAGTCGCGGACCGGCTCCGCGCGGCTCGTCACCGGCTCCGGGGTCCAGGACAGGGCCAGCCAGGGCTCCTCACGATCGGGCCGCCATCCCGGGACGGGCAGACCGTCGGTCCAGTCGTTGCCCGGTACGAGCAGGTCTCCGGCGTCCGCCGCGAGCGCCCCGAGATCGGCGTCAGGTGCGGCGGTCACCCGCAGCACCCGCCCGTCGAGAAAACCCACCGCGACGGGCGCGGCGGCGTCGTGCCGCAGATCGATCCGGGGATCGGCCCGTCCGTCGCCGCGCGCGTTGACCCAGAGATGGACCGTCGCGTCCGCGTGGCGCAGCCGCCAGCCGAGGTCCCCCGGATGCAGGCTCCCGGCCGGGGCGTCGGCCGGCGTCCACACGCTCAGCACGCGCAGCGCCCGGGAGGCCTCGATGGAGGACAGCGTGCGCCGCAGGACAGGAGGCATGAGCGCGAGGATAACGCCCCGGTCGAACCCGCAAGCGGCCGGATGTCCGCATCCTGTGATGGGGGCGGGCGCCCTTCCTCCACCTCCCCGACCACCTCTGCCGCAGCGCGAACCACAGCCCACCCGCACGTCCACTTCGCCCGGGCCCGCGCCCGGCGACTCCACGCAGGCCCGACGTGCTGCCGCCCGGTGTCGCGAACGCTGATCGAGTACGAGCAGCACTCGACACCGGACATCACCGACAGCTCGCCCCCTTGGAACCCCTGACGCAATGATCTCCGAGGTCGTTGCATCACCCCCGGCCCGGTGCTCCGGGGGTGTGGGCGGCGCGGCCGAAGCCGTGGGACGCCGATGACGAGTCGTGGGCGGTAGCCGACCCGTAACCGCCGAAGGCGGAGCACCGGGCTCGGCACCCGGGGCGCAAGCGGTGCCCGGACCGGATGGTGTTCCAGGGGATCCGGTTCGTGCCGCACACCGGGATCATCCGAGACCACCCTCCGCAGGAACTCTGCTTCGGCGCCGGCATGACTTGCCGACGCGCTCGGCCGGACGGACCGAGGCGGTGCCGGGGCCGCAGCCGCACGAGGTTCTCCTCTTCAAGCTCCGCGGCGCGAACGCCCCGGCCTGACCCCGCGCGCTCACGTGGTGTTCTCGGTAGGCCGGTGCTGAGCTGGTTACGCGCCTTCAGCAGGGGGCCAGACCCGTCGTACGGCCTCTGCGGTGCTGGTGGGTCCGGTGTTGAAGCAGAGCACGGAGGCGGGGGAGTGGAGCCGAGCGATGTTGATGAGCTTCTCGAAGAGCGGTGTCATGGACGGGTCCAGGCGGACCCCTCCGCCGACGTTGATGACGTCGTAGTGCTTCTGGCTGATGGTTTCGCGGAAGCGGTTCTCCGCGCCGGGGGCACGGTCGAGGAGGCAGTTCTCGAAATCCAGCCCGAGTCCGGCAAGTTCCGCGGCCGTCTTCTCCAGACCTGCGCGGACCTGCGCGCTGTCGACGGTGGGAAACGCTTCGCTCGGGTTGTCCGGGTCGCCCACTACGCGCGGGTCGAGGCCGACGTTGAGAACGGCAGGCATGAGGAGCCTCTCTGTCTGTGGTGCTGCGATGGTCTGGGGCTTGGTCATCGGTTGCCGGGGGACTGGGGCCAGGTCCTGTTCCGTTCGTTGAGGGCCGGGGGCCGGTGGAGCAGGGTATGCGGGGTGTCGCTGGACGGGCTTGCCGGCAGAGGCGAAGGGGCCGGCCCGGCTCGGCTCGACCGCGTCGAGGGGTCGCGCCGGCGACCGGTGTCCAAGAGCGCTCCGACGCCGTGATCGCACCAGCCACAACAAGATCATCTCACCGTGACCGGAGAGACAGCTCAGGCGCGAAGGCTCAACCGCAGTCCGAGCAGATGGCGTAGACGGGCAGAGGCGCCACAGAGGTTGCCGAGCTGCCTCACCTCGTCCGCTTCAAGTTCCAGCCGGTCTGCGAGCGCCAGCACGGCGGCGCAGGGCCGTTCGCCCTCTTCGAGCGTCGCGGCAACGGCACCAAGGACGGCTCGAAGACCGGCGGGGTCAGTGCTGGGATGTCTCGCCGGCAGACAAAGGGAGCCTGGTGTCGTTCCAGACGCTGTCTCGGGCCGTGCCCGGCTCCTGCAGGGCGACGGGCCGGGCGAGCGTGTGTTCCGAGTCCTTGAGACGCCGCTCCCCATGGGAGGGTGCTGCCTGGTGAAGGCCGTCGGGTCACCGCACGGCGATGTTCGGCGCGTGGGGAAGCCGCCCCACGCCTCGCCGGCAGGGCAGCCCTCCCTTGCGGCGCGGATCAGCGCAGCGGTCCCGATTCCGCCGCGGACGATGTCTCCGGTGCCGTGCTCTCGGTGACGCTGAGGTCCTGGGTCCCTACGACAGAGAGCAGTTCCAGTTGTTCGGCTCCCCGGCTTCCGGGCGGCGCGGTGAACCACAGCAGACGCTGGCGTCCGTCCTCGCTGAGCAGGTTGTAGCAGTCGAGTTCGATGACGCCGAGCGTGGGATGGAGGATCTTCTTGTGGTCCATGCGGCGCACCGCGACGTCGTGGGTGTCCCAAAGGGCTGCGAACTCCTGGCTGCGGCGGCGTAGCGCGGCAACCATCCTCGTGACCTCGGTGTTCCGCCCGCGCCGGGCGGCCGCTGCCTGGAGGTCGGCCACGAACACCCGGGAGTGGTACGGGTGGTCCTCGACCGGGTACCTCTGCCGGGTATGCGGGTCGGTGAATCAGCAGTACACGAAGCTCGCCGCCGGGCCGCGGTGTGCCGGTGACGTGCCGAGCAGGTTCCGGGCCAGGTCGTTTTCCACCAGGGTCTCGTGCAGGTCGGTGATGACGCGCGCGGGGGTGTTGGACAGCCGGTCCAGCAGTCCGAGAAGCGCGGGCTGCACGTGTGCCGACGATCCGTGTGCCGACGGGGGCACCGGTCGCTCCGCCAGGTGGAACAGGTGGTCCCGCTCGTCGCCGTTGAGGCGCAGGGCTCGGGCGAGGGCGGCCAGGGCCTGGGCCGAGGGCTGCACGCCGTTTTTCGCGCTGCCCCGTTCCAGCTCGGTGTAGTAGTCGGCCGACAGCCCTGCCAGCTGGGCGACCTCCTCACGGCGCAGTCCGGGGACGCGCCGGCGCGGGCCTTGAGGGAGACCGACCTCGGCGGGCAGGACGCGGTCGCGGCGTGTCCGGAGGAAGGCGCCGAGTTCTGGAAGGTTCACCCCTTCATGATCTCGCGCGCGCCAGGACGTAGCCAGGGGGTGGCATCCCCTGGGTAGACGCAGCCCTGGCTAGGGGCGGCGGACCGGCCGATCGTCAAGGACGCAGCAGGGCGACGGCGAGACCGCGGCCCGACCCGCATTCACCACAGGAGTCAAGAATGCCCCTCCCGACCTCCCTCGACGGGATCACCGCCCCGGCCCAGTCCTCCGCCTCACCCCGAGTCGCGATCGTCACCGGCGGCTCACGCGGCATCGGCCGCCAGACCGTCAGCCGGCTGGCCGCCGACGGGTACGCCGTCGTGGTCGGCTACGCCGGCAACCGGGACGAGGCCCAAGCCGCAGTGAAGGAGGCCGTCAACAGCGGTGCCCGGGCGATCGCGGTACGCGCTGACGTCGCCGACGAACACGCCGTCGCAGCCCTGTTCGACGAGGCCGAAGCAGAGTTCGGCGGTATCGACGTCGTCGTGCACGCGGCCGGGCAGGCACACATGGCGCCGATCGCCGAGCTGGACCTGGCCGTCCTGGACGACCTGTACCGCACCAACATCCGCGGCACCTTCGTCGTCGTCCAGCAGGCCGCCCGTCGGGTGCGCCCCGGTGGTGCGATCGTGACGTTCTCCACGTCCGTGGTGGGGCTGGCCTTCCCGAACTACGGCGCGTACTCCGCCAGCAAAGGTGCGGTCGAGGCGCTGACACTGATCCTGGCCCGGGAACTGCGGGGCCGGGACGTCACCGCCAACGCCGTCGCGCCCGGCCCTACGGCCACCGACCTCTTCCTGGACGGCAAGGACGAGGAGACCGTCGCCCGCCTGGCCGCCCAGCCCCCGCTCGAGCGACTCGGTACGCCGTCCGACATCGCCGAGGCCGTCGCGTTCCTGGCCTCCCCGGCCGGCCACTGGATCAACGGACAGGTCGTCCGCGTCAACGGCGGAATCATCTGACCCCCCAGTCGGCCCCTCGATCAACGAAAGAACCTGTCGTGAGGAACGACGACGCCGGAAAGGCCATCCCCGTCACCGAGGCCTCCAGCGGCATCGGAGCGCTGTCCGTGCGTGCTCCGTCCCTTTCCGGTCACACCGTGCACGCGCGGATCGCCAGCCCACGCCCCGTAACGCGACCGCGGCGGCCGCCCCGACGCACTGCGGCACCGACCACCACGTCGACGTGCACGCCGTCGAGCGGGACGTCACCTTTGAGGACCCCGCCGACGCCGCAGCCCTGACGGGCAATCCAGGTGAACGCCCGGCAGCGCTCCTGCCTTCGGACGCCGAAGTGACCGAGGCCTCCCCAGGCGTCGCGCGCAAGGTCGCGATGACGCATGGCCCTCGGTCCCGGCGCACCTGCATGAACCCCCAGCCGAGACGGCGGCGAAGCCGTCTCCGCGGTTGCCGACCGCCTCCGCGCCGACTTCTTCCGCCGCTTCGGACCGGACGGCCTGCTCACCGCAGGCAGCTCCCTGCAACGCCCCACTGAGAGAAGGAACAACCTCATGCCGTTCGCGAACTTCAAGGTCCCCGAGAACACCCTCACCCCCAAGCAGAAGGAGCAGATCGTCACCCGCACCACCGAGCTGTACGTCGAGATCTACGGCGAGCGCGCCCGTAACAACACCATGATCCTGGTCGAAGAGGTCGCCGACGGCGGCTGGGGCATCTCCGGCAACGTGCTGACCCTCGCCGTGCTCGATGAGGCGACACCGATCGACACCAGCGACGCCTGACCGCATCCAACAGCCGTCAGTCGGCCACGACAGCACCGTGAAGCCGAGGGCCGCCGATCACACCCGGCGGCCCTCGGCCGGGCGCCACCCGTGCTGCGCGACCTGCTTCCGCGACCGGTGCCCGCGCCATGGCACCAGGGGGTGCTCCGGGCGAGCATTCGCTGTGCCGGATCTCGTTCTGCCGCTGCCGCTGCCGCTGCCGCTGCCGCTGCCGCTGCCGCTGCCGCTGCGACGGCGTCAGGAAGCAGTCTCCTCGACATCCCCTGAAGCGGATGCTGCATCCGACTCCTGACGGTCCCCCTCGATGGCCCCCAGCCAGTCCTGCCGGGGCGACGTATCGGGACCCCGGTCCTCTGCGAGGGCGAGTCTGCCCGGCCGGCCCGGGTCCTGACCCTGAGGGCTGAGATCACAACCGACACGCTGCATGGCTTCGACGAGGTCTCCGGTGGGACAGGCTCTGCCACGATTCCGGCCACGAGCAGTGGGGCACGGACCCGAACCCGGAACGGTCCGGTCCGCCCCCGGGCCGACGCCGGCTCGGCCACCCCGCCGCGCCCGAACGGCCCGTTCACCACGGAAGCTCGACGCGGTCGCCCGGTCACCTCGCGCAGCTCGATCCTGCCGGCCGTCGCCGGGGCTGAAGCAGGCACCTCGGCGGTCAGGGCACGGGTGCCCGTCTGCCGAGCGCCGTCACTTCCCGACCTGAGCCGGTTGCGGCGAGGAGGCGGGGCTGGACACCGTGGCCGGCCGGCGCAAAACGGCGCCGATATGCCAGGTGGCGGAGTACAGCAGCAGTGCGACCGTGAACGAAGCGCCCGCTCTCTTGGCGGCTCCGGTCAACACGCCTTCGGCGAGGGTCCCCCACGGAGCCTGGACCCGCTCGGAGGGATAGGTGGTCTCGCTCGCGCCGTCGCCCAGGTCGACGGTAGTCGGTCGGCTGTAGTCCACTTCGATCGCATAGCGGTAGGCGTTGAAGTCGTCACGGCTGTGGACGGCGCCGCCCAGCACGGGCGCCACAACCAGCAGAGTCACCACGCTCCACCGCATGACGGGACCCGGTCGGGCGACGGTCTCGGTGCCGGCGTCGGTGCGCAGACGGCCCCGACGCCGCCAAAGGTGCCGGCCGACGGCCGCCAGGCCGACGGCGGTGCTCGCGTACTGCAGCAGCCGGGCGGCCGTCAGGCCTCCCGGGGCCGGGGCGCGCAGCGACTGCACGTGGGTGACCAGGAAGCCGTCGCCGTGGGTGAAGGAGTCCCACGCGAGGTGGGAGGCGATACCGATCAGGGCGGAGAGCAGTAGCCACATGGTGTGGCGGACCGCGGCCGGCAGGCCGGTCGTCCGCTCGGGTTCCGGAAGGCGGAGGCCGGACGGGAGCAGTGCCGTGAGGGGTGCGCGCAGCATCCGGGAAGCGGCGACCAGACCGATGGCGAGGGGCAGACCGACCACCGGACCCACACCGAGCGAGTGGGTCTCCGTGGCGTTGAGGAGTGGCCCGTACCAGCCCTGGGGGCTGGTCTCGGACACACCGAGGGTGCCCGTGAAGTACGGGACGTCGGGGGCCACGGCGCCCGCGACCAGAGCCGCCGGAACGAAGGGCCGACGCATCAGCGGCAGCACCGCTGCGGGGTGGGACAAGGTGAACGGCACCTGATGATCTTCTCTGCTCGGAAGGGACCGGGCGGGGGCACCGCGCATCACGCTGCGGGCGCCCTTTCGACGGGGCACCCGAGATCGCACGGCCGGCCCGGACGACAGTCCCGGATGAAACCTCGGACAGAGTATTCAACTCAACGGACTATCGCAACGGGCGCGGCATGCTGTCGGCGCGGAAGCTGTCAGGCGAGACATATGGTCGGCACGGCAGAGCCGGCCGCCCGTCGGCGGCCGGCCGGCCGGAAACGGGAAGACCGGGTCAGCGTCGGCGCCGCACTGCCTGGCAGAACGCGGTGAGTGCGGCCACAACCGACAGAAGGAGAAGGGCGCCGAGGGCGGGCCGGGGATCGCCCCAGACGGTCGCGTAAGAGTGGGCGACCAGGGGCGGAGAGGCCGTGGCCATCGCGCCCACCTCGCGCAGACCCGAGGAACGCGCGCGCAGGGCGAGGACGGCCCCCGTCGAGGCGAGGACCAGCATCGGCCAGGCGCCGTAGTCGGTGGTCACACCGAAGACCCCTGTATAGGCCCCTGCATTCACGACCACGACGGGAAACCAGGCTGCGGCAGCCATAGCTCCGGCCGCAGCCGACAGCTGCCTGTCACCGCGTCGATCCGGAGGGCAGGCGAGGACGACGGCGACGGTCAGCAACACCGCGACCGGAGCGATGTCCCCCTCGCCGTACACGCGAGCGCCGGCGGCCCACTGCACGGCCGTTCCCAGCAGCCCGCACACGGCCATCCCCGTACCCGGCCCCCACCGGCCGGTCAAGGCGATGACCGCACCGACGCACACCAGCAGTGAGAGCAACATGTACATGCCCCACGCGCCATCCACGGTGGACAGCTGTACCCATACCGGGGACGGCGAGAGAACGAGCCCGGCGTACCAGCGCGTCAGATGCAGCCCGCTGTCCACCGCGCCGGCCGCCAGTGCGAACGGGGCAGCCAGGGCGAAGAAACGCCCTGCGGGCGATGCCGAGTCAAGCCCCAGCCGAACCCGCAGGGCGTGCGCGGCCAGGTCGGCATCCGCACGCAGTCGGGCCGCACGCGGCATGTCCGCCGTCATCTCCTGGTGCACGTCGATGATTTCCTGCCCGTGAGCAGCCCGGTAGGCAGCCGGATACAGACGGATCAGGGGTTCGCTCACGCCGGTGCCGCCGCGCCGTCGGCCAGACGCCGCCTGACCTCCCGGGCGGTCGCGGCCAACCGCTCCGCCTCGGCCTCCAGTCGCTCCCGCCCTGCGGGAGCGAGAGAGAAGACACGACGGGCCCGGCCGGCCACCACCTCCTCACGCTCCACCCGGATCAAACCCTCCGCCAGCAGCCTGTCCAGCGCCCCGTAGAGTGCCCCGGTGCGCGGCGTCACGCGGCCGTCGGTGATGGCCTTGACCTCCTGGGCGACGGCATACCCGTGCCGAGGGGCATTGGCCAGCGCCGTCAGCAGCAGCAGGGCCAGCTCCTGCATTCCTCGTTCGCTCATGCCGACAGAGTATTCCGCCCAACGGACCTACGTGGACCGGAGTCGCAGGGTCTCGTGCTCGCGGGTGCGTGGGCCGGGCACCGTCGCCGACCAGGCCGTCCGGTTCAGGCCGAGGCGACTGTGCATGTGGGGCTCGAACCGGCCGGCCGGTGGTGGGGCGCGGTGAGCGAGGCCGCGGTGATCAGCCGCTTGAACCGCAGACGGGCGGTCTGCTCGATCGAGGTCACACCCCCGACCGAGGCGCTCAGGGCTTCAACATCAACGCATGGCTCCATCGGTCCGACTCTCCGCGAGACCCCGACCGGTGAGCGTGGTCCGGTGCGTTCAGCCGCGAGGCGGAGGAGATTGCGGACGCGGGTGAGGTGGCCGGTCGCGCAGTGGTCAGGATGCGTGCCTTCGCACGCCGCCGTGGCCGTGCCACCCAAGCTGATCAGTCGAGAGCGTGGGCGCGGCAGGTCCGCAGAATCTCGTCGGACAGTTCGGGCCGGACGTGGCGGACCGCTCGGGCGAGCACCATCGCCCCGATCAGCCTGCTGAGCAGCAGCACCGCCCGGTCCCGGGCCTGCTGCGGGCTGATCTCCTCATCCTGCTCACGGGCGAGTTCTGCGGCGAAGCCCGCGAGGTACCCTTCCACGCCGGCTGCGTACGAGCGCTGAATCGTGTCGTTGTGCCGCCCTGCGTCGGTGACCAGGGAGGCGGAGGGGCAGCCGCCGTCCGGAGCGTCGCGGTGGGCGATCGAGAGATAGTCGTCCACCACTCGCCTCAGCGGTGGGCCGGCGGGATCGCCCCCTTCCTCGACGGCCTGCTCCAGGGCGCCCAAAGACGCCGCGAACGAGGCGTTGCACACCTCGGCGGCCAGGTCGTCCTTGGATGCGAAGTGGTTGTAGAAGCCGCCGTGGGTCAGGCCCGCTTCCTTCATCAGGTCCGCGATCCCGACGGAGCCGATGCCCTGTGCGCGGAACATGCGCCCGGCCGCCTCGACGATGTTCTGCCGATTCCTGGCCTTGTCTTCCTTGGTGATCCGCGGCATGTCCGCCCTCCCGCCTCGACTGTGTTTGACCTTTTCAATGTTACCTCTCATCATTGTTTTAATGTTGGTCATCATCAATAGGGAGTGGGGGAGTCATGCGCAGCGTGGTGCACACCCGGCAGGGAGAACCCGCACAGGTACTCACGCTGAGGGAGGAGCCCGAGCGACCGCGTCCCGGTGCCGGGCAGGTTCTGGTCCGCATGCGGGTCCGGCCCGTCCATCCGGGCGACCTGGCCGGTGTGGAGGGGCTGCCGGAACTTTGGGAACAGCAGTCGGATGCCCGGACTCCCGGAGTGGAGGGGATGGGGGTCATCGAGAGCGTCGGGCCGGACGTGCACACGCTCGGTCCCGGTCAGCGCGTGGCGGTCTTCCCGGCGCCGGGGACGTGGGCCGAGTACGTCGTCGTCGCGGCCGACCGGATCGTTGGTGTGCCGGATGAGGTCAGCGACGAGACCGCGGCCCTGATGCTTGTCAATCCTCTGACACTGCGCATGCTGTACCGCGCGCTGGACAGTGCCCTGCGCGGCCGGCAGGGCTCCGTCCTCCAGACAGCTGCCGGTTCCTCCGTCGGCCGGCTGGTCAGTACGGTCGCGGTCCGGCACGATCTGCCCCTGATCAACCTCGTACGCAGCGCATCGGGTGCCCGGAAGATGCGAACGCTGTACCCCACGCTGCCCGTGATCGCGACTTGCGACGACGACTGGCGGGATCAGGTCCGCCGCGGCGCCGGCCGGGCGGGCATCCGGGTCGTCCTCGACTGCGTCGGCGGTGCCATGACCCGGGACCTCGCCGAGCTGCTCGCCGACGGCGGCACCCTCCTCTCCTACGGGCAACTGGGCTCCGGCACCACCCCGCTGGAGCGGCTGCCACTCATCCAACGGTCGCTGACCGTCCGGGGTGTGAGCGTGTTGCAGTGGATGAGCCGGCCTCCGAAGGAGCGGGCCCGGGACATCGCCTTCGCCCTGGACCTGGCACGGAACACGCCGGACCTGCTCGAAGTCGCGGCCAGCTACGACCTCGCCGATTTCAGGGCGGCCATCGAACACGCCCGCCGCCCGGCCAGGACCGGGACCGTCCTGCTCACCACGGCGCAGTCGGCCGACCCCGGGCAGGGGGTGGCCCGATGAAGATCGGAACGCTTGGAGCCGGAACCATCGCCCAGGGCATCGCCCGGCACGCGATCCGGCACGGCCACGATGTCATGCTCAGCAACAGCCGAGGACCCGCGTCCTTGGCTCCGCTGGTGAAGGATCTCGGCGCACGCGCGACGGCCGCAACCCCCGCCGAGGCGGCAGGCGCAGACCTCGTCGTGCTCGCGGTCGGCTGGCCGCACGTCCCCGATGTCGCCGCCAGACTCCCGCCCCTGGACGGGACCGTGGTCATCGACGCCACCAACCAGTTCCAATCCCCTCCCGCGAACATGAGGATCGCCGACCTGGGCGACCTCACCGGAAGCGAATACGTGGCCTCCCTGCTGCCCGGCGCACGCGTGGTGAAGGCCTTCAACGCCCTCTTCGCACAGTTCATCGCCCCCGATCCCCGCCACGAGGCCGGGCGCCAGGTGCTGTTCCTGGCCGGCGACGACACGGACGCCAAGAACACCGTAACGGGCCTGGCCTCCCAGTTCGGCTTCGCGCCCGTCGACCTCGGAACGCTGCGCGAGGGAGGCCGCCTCATCCAGCTCGGCGGGCCCCTGTCCGGCCTCCACGCCCTCAAGCAGGACTGATCCCACGCAGCCGCTCGTGCTCCCCGCGTCCGCGAGAAGCACCTTCACGAAAGAGATCCTCATGTCCGACCCGACTCCGGCATCCGGCAACCAGCCCCTCCTGCAGCCCGTTCGACTGGGCGCGCTCGAACTGCCCAACCGCGTCGTCGTGGCTCCCATGACGCGCTCCCGGGCCACCAACGCGGAACTGGCCCCCACCGCCCTGCACGCCACCTACTACACGCAGCGTGCCGGCTCCGGCCTGATCATCAGCGAAGGAACCTGGGCCAGCCCGGACGCGATCGGCTTCGTCAACGTCCCCGGCATCTACACGGACGCTCAGACCTCCGGCTGGGCCAAGGTCACCGAATCCGTGCACGCAGCGGGAGGCAGAATCATCTCGCAGATCGGCCACGTCGGCGCCGTCTCCCATCCCGACCACCTCGGCGGCCGCCTGCCCGCCGGCCCCTCGGCGATCAACCCCCGGGAGATGTCCTTCACTCCCGACGGGCCGAAGGACACGGTCACGCCCCGCGCCTTGACCGCGGCGGACATCGGCACCACGATCGACACCTACCGGCAGGCCGCCGCCAACGCGCTGCGCGCCGGCTTCGACGGCTTGGAGATCCACGCGCAGGCATCCCACCTCGTGGCCCAGTTCCTCAACCCCCGCCTGAACCAGCGCACCGACGCCTACGGCGGGAGCAGTGAGAAGCGGGCCCAGCTCCTGTTCGACATCGTGGATGCCGTCAGCAGCGTGTGGGGCGGCGACCGCATCGGCGTCAAACTCTCCCCCTACTGGCGTCGCGAACCGGCCTTCACCGCGGACGCCGAGACGCTGACCGACTACGACCTGCTCCTCAAGCGCCTCAGCGACACCGACCTGGCCTATCTCCACCTCGTGGGGCCGGAACCCGACACGGGAACCGACGGCACCTTCACCGCGTTCACCCGCTTCCGCACCCACTACCGCGGGGCTGTCATCGCCAATTCCGGCTTCACACAGGCGACCGGCAACGAGCTGCTCGAACGAAAGCTGGCTGACGCGGTTTCCTTCGGTGCTCCCTTCATCGCCAATCCGGACCTCGTCGATCGGTTCACCCACGGCCACCCTCTGGCCGCAGGCAACCGCGACACGTACTACGCCGGTGGTGCGGAGGGATACACGGACTACCCCACCGTGACCCGGGATCGTGCCTGACGTGCCCGGAGGCGATCGGGCCAGCTGAATCAGACCGACAGAACAGATGTGGACAAACCTCGATCCCATGCGGAGATCGTCGCGTTCACGGGCTGTGGTTCCTGGCCGAGGAGGGGTACGCCGCCGTGCTCGTCACCCACCGGCTCACCGTATCCATGCACGCCGACCACATCCACGTCCTCGATCAGAGGGCGGCTGGACCCGGGCCGGGCACCCTGTGCCGGAGCCGGCAACTGCTCGGCTCTTCCATCGAGTCAACGTCCACGACATCGCGGCGAAAGGGGCGCCGCCCCTACGACCTCTGCTGCGCCTCCCACCTCGCCGACCTTGCGCGTGAAACTCCTCGCGACGGGCCTGGACGGCCGGCCGGAGCCGGTGAACACCTCCGCGCTGATCCACGGTGGGGCCCGTCGGTACGTGCTTCACCTGTGCGACCACAAGAGGGGCTTCACCCGGGAGCCGGGCGCGTTCGCCCTCCTCGGCTCCGGCCGTGCACGACGACCGGAGCCCGGAGGAAGCGCTGCTGCGTGGCCGCCGGCGGCACCGACGGCCCACGAGCGGTGGAGCGAAGCGGACAGCACGCAGGAATTCAGCGATCCCGGCCCTACAGCGGGAGACGGCGGGCCCGCGAATCGTGAACAGTGGCCCCCCACCAGGCCCGCCTGCCCGTCCGCCGCAGCGCAGCGTCCGCGAACAGTGCCGGGCGCAAGCCAGGAGGCGGGTGACTCCCGTCTGTATTGATCACGAGCGTTGTTGACACTCGGTAGGTCTTGAACATGACGAAGACCTCCGGTGTGGTGGGAGCTGTCTAAAAACTCACCGCACGGAGGTCTTCGTGTCCCACCGTAATGCCCGGCTAACCGTTTTCGGTAGGCAGTTGTTGGTCGAACGGATCCGCTCGGGTCGGCCGGTCGCCCACGTCGCAGCCGAGATGGGCATCTCGCGGGCCACCGCCCACAAATGGATGCGGCGGTGG